>JAHDHB010000518.1:236-4907 GCA_020631545.1 Saprospiraceae bacterium
CGGATTTTATTGTGGAAGGAGTACTTGTTGTTGAGTTAAAAGCTATTATCAACATGGGAGACAAGGAGTTAGCGCAGGCGAAGAATTATGTCCAAGCTTATGACTTTGAACTTGGGCTTTTGATAAATTTTGGGTCGACCAGTCTTGAGTATAAACGTATTTTCCATTCTCAGCGGAATCCTGTGAAGAAGAGAAAGAGCTTAGTTTAAAGCCAATTACACAACACTAAAACCAACACACCATGAAGTACCCACTATTATATAGCATTGTTTTACTTTTATTTATGGCTTGTAATACCATGGAAGAAACACCCAATACCATGAACGAACAAACTCAGAAAACGGAATTTGCCCTAGCTATTCATGGTGGTGCAGGGACGATATTGAAGGAAAATATGACGCCATTACTGGAAAAACAGTATAAGGCAAAATTAACGGAAGCCCTCCAAGCTGGCCATGCTGTATTAAAAGGGGGAGGTACGGCTAAAGATGCTGTGGAACAAGCTATTGTGATCCTAGAAGATTCGCCCTTGTTTAATGCGGGGAAAGGGGCTGTCTTCACGCATGATGGCCATAATGAACTGGATGCTTCTTTTATGGATGGTAAAAATCAAGGTGCTGGAGCGGTTGGTGGTGTGAGAACGGTGAAAAATCCGATAAGGGCTGCCCGTGCTGTCCTAGAGAAATCTAAACATGTTATGCTTACAGGGGCTGGAGCAGATCAGTTTGCTAAGGAACAAGGTTTGGAGTGCTTGGATTCTAGTTATTTTTATACGGAAAGACGGTGGAAAAGCTTGCAAAGCGCTCAGCGTGCGGAAGATGGACAATCGGTTATTCTTTCGGAAGATGATGAGCATGATTATAAGTTTGGTACGGTAGGCGCTGTGGCTTTGGATAAGCAAGGAAATTTGGCGGCAGGAACTTCTACTGGTGGAATGACGAATAAACGGTATGGTAGAATTGGGGATTCACCGATTATTGGTGCAGGTTCTTATGCTAATAATGAGACATGCGCAGTGTCCAGTACGGGACATGGCGAATTTTTTATGCGCTACCTCGTGGCCTATGATATTGCAGCTTTGATGGAATACAAGGAGTGGTCTTTGGAGAAAGCAGCTACTTATGTCATTCAGAAGAAATTAAAGAAAAAAGGTGGTGAAGGTGGTGTTATTGCACTAGATAAATATGGTAATATTTCGATGCCGTTTAATACTGCTGGCATGTATCGTGGGTATATTTTACCTAATGGTGAGCTAAAAATTGGTATTTATGGAAACGACGATTTCTAACTTTTGATAGTATTTCAGAATTGCACTTTTCAAAAAACGGCCTCTATACACCTCTATTCCAGAGCATATCAAAGGTCATTATTCAACATTTATCCTCTTTATTTGGAATTCTCGTTATTTTTTGTCCTTTTAATTAAGCTCTTTTTTATGCAATTTTGCAGAGCATCGACAGCAATACAAACCCATTCATTTCCCAAAATAAATACAATTCTTCCATGAAAAACTTAACTTTTTTATGTCTAGTCTTATGCTACACAACCCTTTCCTATGGACAAAGCAGAGCCGAGCTGCTGTTTGAGGATGCTATTAGCAAAACGGAGCTTAGGTCAATAAAAAATAATACCCTACTCTTCGTTAAATATGAAGAGAATCCTTGCCCAAATTGTCCAAATAAAAAGATCAGAAGAAGCAATTTAACCGAAGAAGAAAAGTATTTGGCGTTTTATTACGATAAAATATTCATGCAGTTGTTCAAAAAATTGGACAAATACGACTACGCCTATGAAATAATTAGCAAAAAACAACTTAAGTCAAGTGAATATCGTGATTTAGAAAAATATCCCTTTGCCTTTCAACCTGATAAGGCCAAAGTTGGAATCATATATAATGGAAACTCTTCTAGCATTAAGGCTGTTAGAGATTGGGCATTATTGAATAGAAAAACAGGCAAAAGTAAGGTCGTTTACCCAGTAAGGAATGAGACAGGTTATAATGGAAGAATATCTACTCTAGTCAAATTGATGAATGATTTGCTAGAGAATTTATAAACAGCCATGCCTTATTTTACATAGCTCTAAAACTTTGCTAAAAAAACAAATAAAGGTTTCTGCTAAAAGAACAATTTAGCAGAAACCTTTAGCGTTGCCTAAACTATTTCAAGTATATGCAGCATCTGCCAACAGCAAATAGTTGACAGCTTTGCGGCTCTGCTGCCATGTGTCTAGCTACCCTTTTAAAATTGCTATTATCCTAGCGAAATCAACCAATTATTCATTGGAAATGTAAAAATTGGCATTCATGGAGCAATATTTTAAAAAATTATAGGTGTGAAATCATTTCACGCCCATTACAACAAAATTCTAATTCAATTTACATTTATCAATTGATCACCAATTTCCCATTTTTCAACAATCCTTCTTGTTCCAAGGTGTAGAAATAGATGCCGTTGGTTAGATTGGAAACATCAATCGTTTGTTGACGTTCGGTGATGAAGACATCTTTTTTCAATTTTCCATTGGCACTGTATAAACGGAAACGCACCTTCCCTTCTACCCCATTTATCGCTACAACGATTTGATTATCTGCGGGATTGGGATAAATGGTTATTTGTTTAATCGGCTGTAAAAGAACATGGCGAATATCGGAATAATCAACATCATCATCTAGGCTGATGTATTTTATTCTGTAGTAGGAATGCCCTAGTAATGGCTCCTTATCCATTGAAGAATAGGACCTTGGTGTAGCGGAAAAACCTGCACCATCGACCATTTTTATACCTTCCCAATTTCGCCCGTCCGAAGAGCGCTCAATTACAAAATAGTCATTGTCAAGTTCGGAAGCTGTTTGCCATGCTATTTTTACGGTTCTATCTTTTTGTAAAATAGCTTCAAAATACAACAACTCAATAGGCAATATCTCTGTACTCGGATCACTGGAAGCAATGAAGAACTGAGAGAAATCAGTTTGATTACAAGTATTATCAAACACTAGGTAATTTCCTGTAGTACTGCTTGCTGTACATTGTAAAGTCCAAGCAGCATTATGCTCATTACTTGTTCGTTTATAAAGTTGCGCCAAGGAAGGATCTGTTTTTATGGCATTGGAAAGATTATCACTAGCCGATTTAAATTTCATGCTCGTCAATGGCGTAAAACCATTGGTCCCGTAGTTATTGATGACCCAATAATTTTCCATGCTTGGATTGTTGGAAGGTAAGACATTCGGCAAGTAGTGTAATCGGCTGACGACAACTTCACCACTAGGAACAGTCCCCGCAGCAAATTCTAACTCCATTTCAGTATCTCCAAAGACATAATTACCATCTGCATTGATCGGCAAGCGATGGCTTTCCCCATAACTTACTGGTGCAGAAGAATTAATCTTCACTGCATTACCAGCCAAAGAAGCATGACGCGTTCCCATTTTATCCAAGATACGCGCATTATTTCCTTCATTAAACTGATAATAAGCGACTAAGCCTGTGGTTACTGGCGCATCCACAGTTCTTGTCAAGTGCCTTAATTCTCGAATTTCTTCTTGTGTCAAGGAACGGTTCCAAATCGATACCTCATCAATTTCTCCCTTGAAGTTTCTACTGCCCCAAGCTTTATAACTACCAATTTTCATGGTTCCTAAATCAGCAGGTGTGATGGTTCTATTATGCCTTGACACGACACCATTTAGATAAATACTTATGCCTGTGGGTTCTACGACCATCGCGACGTGCGACCATTCTCCCGATACGACTTCTAGTTGGCTATTCCACCACCATTGGCCACCGGGCCAATGATAAGCGAGTTGGTTCGTACCGATAAAATTTAACCCAGCCGTTGTACCATCATTCATCAAAATTCCTGTGTACTCAGGCTGTAAACCATCAGGTTTTACCCAAGCAGTAACAGTAAAATTATTGGTTGTGATATCCAAGGAGGGAACATTAGCATAATCGCCAGCATTCACACATTGTAAAGATAAACCAGGAATACTATCTGGGGCACAAGTATTATCCAGTGTAATCATCTCTAAAACAGTCTTTGAAGAAGAAGCCCCAGAACCATCCGTAACCGTTAGCGTTACATCATAAGTACCGTTTTGGTCAAAAACAACTTTCGGATTTCTTGCCGTACTTGAACTAATATAAGCGGGAGACGGACTAAAACTCCAATTCCAAGCAGCACCAGCATGATTAAGCACAGAATAACACTCAAATTGTACGGTATCCCGACTGCAATATACCACATTATGTTTTGTAATAGGCTGCGCTATCGGGCTAGAAGGTGTAGCCATTGGAGCCTCCCAAACGCCTCGGCCTGAAGCCATTCGAACTTTTCCATCTCTATAAAAAGGAGCCATTTTTAAAGCGCGTGTGACAAAAGGCAAGCCGTTATTATAAGGCAGCCAATCTTGTGTGTTCGCATCAAAATGGAAAAAACCGTAATCCGTAGCTAAATACACGACATCATTCGTACCTGCTTGAAAAAGAACATCTTCAATCCGTTGTCCATCAAGGGAAGCAGTTGTTTTATTTATCCAAGTAGTCCCTCCATCATTGGTGGTGTAAATTTTATTTCCATTAGACCCACTACGACTTGACACCCAAAGCTTATCGGGATCAGCGGGATTTAAAGACAGGTCTAAACGGCTGATATTATTAGAAGGAACCG
>JAHDHB010000018.1 GCA_020631545.1 Saprospiraceae bacterium
GGTTATGTGCTTATTTGGAATTATCATTTTTACAGGACTAGGTAAATTATGGATTTCAGATACTGTTTTATTAGCCTTAATTGGTTCCACAACTATTATTTCACTATTACACACAATAATGAAATATCTTTTTAACGTGCCTGAAGCAGACAATAATAAAGAAAAATGAAAATCTAGCTCGTGTTTTGTGAATCCCAAAACCTCCCCCCTCAATTTGTCAAAAACACTAATAATTATTTAATTAAAATTTGTACTTATATCATTATACCATCGTCTTTCCAGAAGGAATATTATCCAATTCGAGATTAATTTTTTCAAGCGTATTACGTTCTCTTTCACTCAGGTCATCCTTTAGGAGTAAATCAGATTTTTTCTTTATCAATTTACTTATAGAATCTGATCGAGGATCTACATTTCCAAATAATTCACTAGCATAAATTTGATCAATTCTCCATTTACCAATATCCTGATTATTATGTGCTACTTTAGCTTGGGTTCCTGTTCTTTGAAGCAGCAAAATATTTGCACTAGAAGAGGCTTGAACGACTAGTGGACTATGTGCAGAAACAATGAATTGAACATTCTTGAAATTGGAGGTTAAGAATTTAACTAACTTCTTCTGAAAGGTAACATGAAGATGCAAATCTATCTCATCTACAAGTACTATAGCTGCTTCTTGATAAATATTTTCACTATCAGGATAATACTCTGAAAGTTTATAGGTAAAATCTACTAGCCACGCAATTATTGTTCGATAGCCTAAAGACAGTTGATTTAACTCTACCCAACCATACTTTGTTTTAAATTCCGCTTTGGGAATATTCGTGTTTTCACTTACTCGTATCTCAGAAATTATTCCTTTAAAAAGTTTCAATAATATTTCATTCACTCTCTGTGAATTAAAATTCACATTTCTAAGTCGATCAATGTGATCCGCTTCAAGAATCCATTCTTCCGCTGACATTAAAGAACTATCTTCATCAAAAAGATTCGCACCATAATCCGTCCTTGAATTTTGATGCTTACTACCACTTGCCATTTTTCGCGTAGCACCATAGGCAAAAATAGGCACTCTAGCCTTTTTCGTCCTTAGGGTAGCCCCTTCAATTATTATATTAAATTCTTCGGAAAAACTAGCTCTACGGTGATTCCTGCCGCTATCAGAAGGAACTATATCATTTGTGTTGAAGCTACTACATACTTCAGTTTTAATCACGGAAGGTTTATCCCCATTACGTCTATACTTGTGAAATTCTTCCGATTTTCCAAGGTAAAAATCATCCGCTAAACTAAGATAAATACATTTAAGAATTGTTGTTTTTCCACTACCGTTGTCTCCTAGAATTAAATTCCACTGACTTATTTTATTCGAATTATCTGACTTATAAAATCGGAGTTTAGTTTTCCTAGAAAAACACTTTATGTTTTCAAGTTCAATGCTTTTAAGGTAGAATTTTTCATCCTTGTCATTCCTTGATCGTTTCATCTCTATATCTAGGTATTTCGTTGTAATTTTAATAAACTCTAGCTCTGCAAATTTAAGGATTCTCCACAAGCTTTGCTAATTGAGGAAGTCATGGTTTACTACATTTCCTTCCTACTTCAATTGCTCAAAAGAAATAAATACATCAGGATGACCACAAGCATAGGCGCCTAACTGATAAGAATTAAAGGAAAAAATGAATCCCTCAGAAGTAATGTTTGGGGGAGGAATGTCGTGTAAATCACCAACTTTACAATCAACATTTTCTCCGCCGTATTCCTTTCTCAAAGCTTCATTAAGCAAAGGAATAAGTTTACCCTTCGAATTTAGAATTTTTTCTTTTAATGCTCCTGCTGTTATCGCTACTCCATCTATTATAGAATAATTAATGGGATGAAAAGCTGTATTTCCGTGTGCTGCTCCTTCGTAGTAGACAAAAAACGAAAGTCTAAGACTGATTAATTGAGGACTTACCTCAAGCGGTTCATAACGAATACTGTAGCTTACTTTTTCGTCAGAATCTTCATTTTTAAAAAAGTCATTAATCAGTTCTTTATAATTGACCTCTTCTCGAATGTACTTATTAAAACTGTTTTCAACATCCTTATTGGTATAATTAATCAACTTAGGAAGACTCAGTTCCAACTTTCCTCCCTGAAACTCTTCTTCGATTTTTAAGGTAGTAATTTCAGGCACTACACTTTCAAGAAGCTTAAAAGGTACAGGTTCCTTTCCATTTATCGTTACCCAAGTTCCAGAAAAAACATGCTCCTCTATTGTTCCAATAAAATAAGCAACCACTTCTTCTGCTCCATTCAAATGTTCTAAAAACACATGTTCTCCATCCATTTTTCCGACAAGCACAGATGAAATGCCTATGCCAGGAACTAGTTCTCCTTCAAGAACGTCCGAATTTTTGGTGAGTTTTATTAGAACCTTTTCTCTATCTATTTTTCCAATAAAATTTTTACTTTTTTGTGCATTTACTTTTAAGGTAAATAAAACTAGCATTCCTAAAAAATATAGTTTCTTCATGTTAGTGATTTTATTTGTTAATAATCTATTATCTCAATTACTCTCGAAAAAAATATAACTATTTTTTATGCAAAATTAATTGCATGTCCATTTAGGAAGCTCCTTGATTTCACAAACAGACCACAAGGCTTCCTACACTCAAACCCTTCGCTGTACAATCATCCACCAGCCACCACACAAGAATTCTTAAACCGAGAAATCTTCCCATCTGCCCCAAACACCTCCGTAAACACCACATAGACTCCCAATCTAGCCTTCGTACCGAAGTCCGTATCGCCATCCCATTTGAATTGGCCTTCTGGACCTAGTAGTTCATTTTTAATTAAGGTTTTTACTAGGCGGCCTTTGGCGTCGTAGATGGAGACATTGGCGACGAAACCCGGTTGGTCAAGCTGGTAATTGATGATTAGAAAATCTTGATAACCATCTTGATCGGGGGAAAGGACGTTGTTATCTATCGTGATCGTATTCCCATCATCGGATACTAGGTTTCCGTCTTGTGAATTGCGATAGGCAGGCGTCGCAAAACCTACTGCCTCTGCCGCCGAATGCCAGTTGCTTGCTTCTTGGGTACTTGCTTCTGCGTCGATACGCTCCAAGGAAACACCATCATCATCATCCAATAGTGCAAATTCGTAATCGTCGCTATAACCGAACTCATCCAAAATCAAGCTGTTGTAGAGTAAGATGACATCGCCTTCATCATCATTATACGAAGGTAAATCGCTGTACAAAACGCCTTTTGGATTAGGCGTATCATATTGGTCTAGGACTTGTGTTGGATTTTCGGTAATCGCCACATATTCATCAGGAAAGAGCAAGCAACGCTCAGTAATCTGCTTAGCCTCTGTCAATTCACGATCATCATTGCGGTTAGCAAAATAGACGTTACCCAAATCGACAACCTTATTGGAACGGTTGAAAATTTCTACAAAATCACTCCCTCCAGTCACTGGATTGTACAGTACTTCATTAATAATCAAATCATTCGCAACAGGCTCTTCTGGTAGGGCAATGGGTAAGGTATTGAACATACCCAAAGGGTTTTGGACACAATCGTTGACAGCATTTACCGTAAGAGTATACCTTATCCCTTCCTCAAGAGGCGTATCGAACGTCAATAAAACCGATTGAAACAAGGGGGCTAGTAAAACTGCGCTGCTTGGATTTCCAATGCCTTGATCTATCGTATAATTCATTGGATTACTTGCTGTTGCTTCGTCCATAGCTTCTGAAAAGTAGGCAAGAACCCGATCTGTCGAGTCTGGATAAACCTTTACCAAATCAGGTAGCTCCTCATCCTCAGTCGTTTCTAAAACCGAATTCGCAGCGCCTGGTGTACCGCCATTTATATCTACCGATGCTCTCCAGTTGGCTGCTTGCTCGCATGGTCGGTTAGGGTTGATGCGCTCAACACTCCATCCGCCATCATCTTTTCCAGAATCCAAGTACCAACTAGCGTCAAAATCAACAGCATCAATAATATTTCCCTCAGGATCAACCAAATCTACCAACTCTCCTCCATTCGAAATACCGTCAAAATCAGCAAAAGGTAAGGACGCAACGCCTTGAAATTCTGCTCCTAATGGATGAATGACTAGGTAGGTATTGGGTAGGAGCACAAAACTAGGCAGCACCTCCCCCATCAAGGACATTCCTTCTAGGTTAAAAGCCTTATTCGCGCTTGTATTATACAATTCAATGTACTCAATTTCTGGTAAGCCTAGTGGCTTGGGATTCGGATCGGCCATGATTTCATTGATCAATATTTCATAGCGATTCGGTGAAAAGAGCTCCGTATAGCCAAAAGTTACTTGCGTATTGACCGCTATTGCATTTCCCCAACCACAATCTTCTACATTATTTATCGTAATGATATACGATTCTCCGTCCAAAAATATCGGCATATCAAAAATCAACAAGATCGTACTTGGATTTTCCAATCTTGCCGTATCAGGTACGCCCAATCCATTATTGAATTCATAATTCAATACATTAGAAGCTGTAGTTTCGTCCAAAGCTTCGTCAAAACTTAAAAGAACAGCTTGGTCGGAAATAGCTTGTGCATCAAAGACTAAGGGTGCAGCATTGTCTACCGTATTCGAAAATATCGAATTGATTTGTCCTGGCGTTCCTCCGCTTGGATCGTTGGAAGCGCTCCAGTTCGTAGCAGGATCACAGGTAGGATTGGGATTAATTCGTTCTAAAGACCAACCGCCATCATCTTTAATGGGATCATTGTACCAAGCATCATCATAATCCACTACATCAATAAGGTTTTTAGAAACATCTAGGAGTTTCAATTCTTCCCCACCATTGGTCAAGGCAGGAAAACCACCCATCAATAACTCTGGTACACCCGAAAAATTGACCGTATTGGTATGAACGACCACATATTCTCCTGGCCCCAAAAGATACGTAGGCAGAATCTCATTGTCGAATTCCATACCATCCAAATCAAAGGTTTTATTGCTTGTTGTGTTGTAGAATTCCACATATTCAACAGCAGGCCAGCCAACAGGCGCAGGATTTGGATCAGCCATAATTTCATTAATCAAAATCTCTCCAGACAACGGTTGATTAACTTGAAGAAAAGTTGCTGTAGCGGATTCAGGCAAACCACTAGGAATCGCATTTCCATTTTCATCCTCCACATTGCTTACCTTTAAGGTATAACTATTGCCACTGATAAAAGATTCATTTATAGAAAGTTGAACAAGGCGATTGTCTACCAAATCACGCGTAGCCGTATTCGTCGTAAAGCCATTTGTCCAAACATAATTCAAGGGATTTTCTGCTGAAGGAAGTGCTACAGCTTCAGAGAATTGTACCTCAGCAGTATTTGGGGAAGTAATTGTAAAGGCCGTAACGGCAGGAGGCGTATCATCCACAAAAACAGGTGAAATCATAACATTGTCAAAAGCAAATTCCCCCGTATTACTAGCAGAATATTTACAGAAAAAGCCAAAATAGTTCCCCGTCATATGCGGTGTCCCTGTTTCTTGAAAAGCAAATTCAGTCGTATAGTTCGAACCATCAACATAATCCGTTTCTAAAGTCCAAAAGCTATTAGCATCGCGCGTTATCCGAATATAAACAGTCACGGGGGTAGCCGCTACAGTTCCTAGTGTACCATTGACCAACAGCTCTAAGTTTGTCCCGGTTTGCTTGTATAAATTAACCGCATCATCTGAACCATTTTCTCCTAACCTAAGATAATAACCATTTTTAGGCGCTTTGAGATCCTCAACATCAGAACTCAAGAAAATACGTGTTGTATTGCTATTGGTAGGAGAGAAACCGTCCAAGCGTACTTTGAATGTCCATACCGTACTATCGACAATACTAACAGGCGTAGACAAAACCGTGGTATCAGCTACTCCCGGAGCATTGAGAACCAACTCCATAGAAGAAATATCGAAATCAGTTACATCTCCAGACCAAATTGGACCATCAGAAATGGAACCATCGTTAAAGTTTTCCGTAAATACTTGACCAAAGGAGCACAAGGGAAAAATAAGCGTAAGGAGGAATAGGAAGATCTTATTCATAGGAATTCGTATTCTAGGGCACGTATTTGATAATTTTTTGTTAAATGCTACCCCAATGTCTTTTTTTAATCACCGATTAAAACTAACTTTGACGCGCTGAAAAGGCCGTTAAACGGCATCTTTGAAGAAGAATCCTCTTTAAATACAGGGTTCGCTAATAACAAACTTCTTCAAAATCTATAGGTTGTCATTCTAAATGAAGGATAAATTTAGCAAAAAAAATTCAGCTTTGAAGGAAGATGACCTATTACTATAAAAGATGAATGAGGAGATGAATGCTTAAGGAAGAGCCAGTTTTTTAAAAAGAAGGATAACGATTAGCCCATAAAGCTTCTAAATCCTCGCTCCTAAGCACTTCTGTCCTATAAAACAAAACAGTTATGAAAGTTGCATTAGTAGGCGCTACAGGCCTAGTTGGTCAAGTAATGATCCAAGTACTAGAAGAACGAAATTTTCCAGTTAGTGAATTTATTCCCGTAGCCTCTGATCGTTCAGTAGCGGCAGGAAAGGAAGTAACTTACAAGGGCAAAGCCTATAAAGTAAGAAGTATGCAAGATGCCATAAACGCATCACCTCAAATTGCTATTTTTTCAGCAGGAGGAGGGACTTCAAAACAGTGGGCGCCAGAATTTGCTAAGGTAGGGACTACCGTAATTGACAACTCCTCGGCTTGGAGAATGGATCCTTCAAAAAAGTTGGTCGTACCTGAAATTAATGCAAATGTATTAACACGAGAAGATAAAATCATCGCTAACCCAAATTGCTCGACTATTCAAATGGTCGTTGCTCTATCTCCTTTGCATGATGCTTTTGGCGTTGACCGCCTAGTGATTTCTACTTACCAATCGGTAACAGGTACAGGCGTGAAAGCAGTACGCCAGTATGAAGCGGAAGCAGCAAATACGCCAGAAGGAGAGGTAGAAAAAGCTTATCATTATCCCATCTATGACAATTGTCTTCCTCATTGTGACATCTTCTTAGAAAATGATTATACGAAAGAGGAAATGAAACTCGTACACGAAACTCGAAAAATACTAGGCGATAATAGTCTACGCATAACTGCAACCGCTGTGCGTGTCCCCGTTCGTGGAGGTCATTCAGAAAGTGTCAATGTTTCCTTCAAAAAGGATTATGAAATACAAAACGTTAGAGGATTACTAGAAAATGCAGCAGGTGTGACAGTGTTAGATAACCCTGTGCAAAATCAATACCCGATGCCTCTTGCTGCCTCTGGTAAGGATGATGTTTTTGTAGGCCGAATTCGAAGGGACGACTCTGCCCCTAATTCTTTAAATCTTTGGATAGTTTCAGACAATCTACGCAAGGGTGCCGCCACAAATGCTGTACAAATTGCAGAATATTTGTTAAAAAATGACCTCCTAGCGTAAATTTTACGTCTAAACAATGAGGAACTTTTTTAAAGGGTAATTTGTTTTACTCTTATGCAAGATATTGCCTTGAGTCATAGGCAAAAAAATCTTTAGGCTTTTTTTTTGTGACAAAAAAAACGGCTTAAGGAGTACACTCAAAATTTTTTAATAATTTTTCTCCACAACAAAAATATAGTAAAAAGGTCAACGGCGAGAACAATTTGAATAGCCCAGAAATAAAGGCTATGCTCGAAATTGAAGGAGAGGAACTTAAATAAAAGGCCATTATTTTCTAACTTATTTTTATGACTAATATTTTTTTGACTAGTCTAATAAATGTATTTTAGCAAGATGAGCCACCTATTTTTTGGTTTGACGACCTACAAAGATAATTACATTATAGCTGTGGATAGCCTGTTTTGATACAGGCAACATCTTTTTTTGTTAATTGAACTTTTTAAATACACTGGGATTATGAAAACTAAGCTTGTACTATGGGGATCCGACGCGGAAGACGCTAAGGTATTGTTAGCCCTTCAACTTAGGGCAGAAGATAATATGGTCGATGTCTATGCATTTCATGGAGAATATGCGAATAATGATATTCATCGTCGATTACTTTATGAATGGAGAGAAGGTAAGGAAATGGCCTTCCCTGAAACTGGCTATACGCGTCATGAAACTGCGTTAACTGTCGCTGAGGGGCTTCTTCCAGAAGGAATAAAAGCGGAAAGAGGGGATCTAGTACAACGTGCCCAAACAGAATGGCATTTCGTAGTACTTTCTTCTAAGCTTAGCGCTGCTTATGAAGAAGAATTGAGAACTATAAAAGAGCGAATTAATCAATTAACGAGTTTTGATCAAGGATTGTGGGAAGAATTGAAAGGGTTCTGGAATAAGGTTCAAGAACAAATGAGAGAACACAATTTAGGCCGTGATCATGGCGATTTATTGAGAGAGGAGACTAATAAAGGTTTTGCTAAGCTTAAAGAATTGCGCTCTGCGCTTGATGCTGTTTTTAAAGATAAAGCCCAATCTATTTTCGAAAAATTCACCGCCATCATGGATGGTTTTGATGTTCGTCTTAGAGATGGCGCTAGTTTGAGCCTTTTGTTTGATGAGCTTAAAGATATTCAGAAAGAGTTTCGGTCGGCTAAGCTTACTAGAGATTTAAGAACGAAAATGTGGGAGCGTATTGATGGAACTTTCAAAAAAGTGAAGGAAAAACGTTTTGGTGAAGGCGCTTCTTCTCATTCTCCACTTGAAAGAATTCAACGTCGCTACGAAGGTTTACTTGGTGCAATTAAGCGGATGGACAACTCTATCAAGAAAGATGAAGATGAGTTGAATTTCCAATTGAAAAAAATCAACTCTTACGGTACCAACCAGCTCGAAAGTCAGTTGCGTGAAGCCAAAGTAAAGATGATCAAAGAGCGTATCCGCTCTAAGAAAGAAAAACTTTCGGATATGCACGTTACGAAAGCTCAGCTAGAAGGCCAAATCGAGAAAGAAAAAGCGAAGGAAGAAGCACTTGCAGCCAAAAAAGAAGAAGCAGCTAAGCGCAAAGAGGCAGCGGCCAAAAAAGCAGCGGAAGCCAAAAAGGCGAAAGATGAAGCAGCAGCTAAAGCAAAAGAAGTGGCAGAAGCCAAGGAAAAAACTGCACCTAGCCTAGAAGCGGCAGCTCCTGTTGTAGAAGCAGCTAAAGCAGCAGCTCCCGCAGAGGATACGCCAGTGGTTGAAAAACCAACAGTAGACGAACCTGCAATCGAAGAAGCTCCTGTGGAAGAACCTACGGTAGAGGAACCTACAGTCGTTGAGATGCCGGCGGAAGATGTGAAGGAAGAAACGCCTGAAATCATTGACGAAGCAGCAGCTAAACTAGAAGCTACAGGTGTTGTAGAAGCGGAAGTAAAAGCAGCTGACGAAGCTACGCCTGAGGTATTGGACGAAGCAGCAATCAAGGAGGATACGGTTAATGCTGCTGACGAAGAGCAATAATTGACGCACAACCTTCCTTGCTATAGCTTAACTTCATAAAGAATAGTAAGTCAAAAGTGCTCTGCTTTTAGCAGGGCACTTTTTTTGATCGCCTCCACTGATTACAAACTAGCGATTCGTTTCTCTAACCATTGGCGGCAAGCAACTTGATGCGTTTTTCCAAGTTCCTTTTTCAATCGTTTTTTTATAGGTCTTATGTTGGGTTCAGTATATGCTGTTAGAAATTCATCAATAAAATAGAGGAATTTTTGATTGCTAAGAATCCAAGTTTGCATCACCTTATTTTTATCTTTCTTAACTAAGTTATTTAATAAGTTTCTAAAACGCCTTACCTCCACTCGTCTGAAATCGAAAAATTTACCTTTTCTATCTTCTAAGATTTTTCCTCCGTGAATAAGCCAATCGTAGCAAATCTTAATCCGATTATTTCCGACTATAATAGCAAAGCGCTTATCTGAAAAATGAACATTTTGGTTGAAATCGCATAAGTCATAATATGCTTTTTGGTATTCGGCATACGATTTCGGCGGAGATTCGTTGCAAAAAATGGTACTCTCACAAACCACTTCGATCTCTGGCAATAAATTCTCATCCAACTTATCTTTGGATTGATTCCACAAGCTCTTTGCCTTATTAATTTGCCCGACAGCACTAAATGTGGAGATAAGATTAATTAAATAGAGTGGTTCTAGAAAGCCTCTTTTTATAAGTATTCCTTCTTTAATACCAAATTCGAAAATTTCTATAGCCTCTTTTCCATACTTGGCATCTGTTCGAATCGCTTTTGCGGTGTGGTTATTTAGAAAAGCCCAAACCGTATATCTTTCATCGGGAGGAAGTGTCTTGTATCCATCTAAAATCAACTCTTTTAAGGTCAAATAATCTTTGCCCTTAAATTCTTTAAAGATCTGTACAACAAGGCGATAAATCGTCAATAAAGGTTGCTCATTCGAATCGACCTCTCGACTTAATCGTAATACTTCTTCCAATAAGAGCGACGACTTTTCCCCTTCATTTAATGGGTTATTACAGTAGGCAGCAGCAGTATATTTTAGTTTCTCCAAAAAGTGCTGCTCATCATTTAATTTATCAATTTCCATCACATTCTTCAAGAAAGACACTTTGCCTTTTATGGAATCAACAACAAACGTATAAAATGGATTGAAAAAGGATTGGTAGGAAAAAAATTGCAAAACTTGTCGTTGAAAGGAAGAACGTTTTTCGTTACCTCTCTCAAGAAGCCTACAAGCACGTTGAAACGTACTTTTGTATAGATCAATTATTCCAAGACGTGCAAAACGTTGTAAAAGTAATAGCAGCCTCAAGAGTTTATTATCTGTATCCTTCAGTTCTCTTAAGGCTAAGAAGTCTTCTAAGGAAGCCATCGCATGGTTAAAATTTCGCCTTATTTGTTCTGTTTGATCGATGTTTAACCCATAAAGTGTAAAAAAAATGGCCTCTTCTAACTCCTCACCATTTATAAAACATTCAATTATATACACAAATGCTTTTTCTTCCTCTTCTGTTCTTGCAACATACCTAAAGAATCTCCTAAGATCATTTAACTCTGGACGAGATAAATGATGTAAGGCTTGGACAAATCTCCTTCTAGTGAGCATGATGAGGTTAGTATTTTAGGTTTATGAAAAAGTAACAGCAACTTAAGCTTTAATAATTAAGCTTAGTATTCATAATTAAACACTTTGATATCTAGATAAAACCCTGACAACAAACTTTTTTACAAATCCAAATCGTGAAATGAAATTTCTTAAACAGTGTTACAACGTTAAATTGTCTAGGTGATGGTGGTGGTGGTTATACTAATTGCATTTTTCAGGGCAAAGGTATAAAGTTTTATCTATTTCATAAAGAAATGATGACCATAATTGTCGAATTGAATAGAAAATAATGACCAAGCGCGTTAGCTGTTAAAAACAGCTAATTCATAACTAATGCACACTTTTCTAGTATTCAAGCTCTAAAAGCTGATTTTTTTCCTAAAAAAAATCGGAAAATAGTGTAAAAATAGGTGTGGGGGTGAGTGTGTCCCTGTATCTGTAAAGGCGATAAGAAAGGAATTGTCTTTAGGAACAACATGTCGGCTGAAGCCAACGTTACGAAAAAGTGCTTGCCTCCCTAGGGAAACAAGCACTCGTAATATCTTAAAAAACTAGGAGAAAATACTATCTCTCTCGTTCTATTCGTTTTAGGCGCAAAGAGGTAGTGCGGAATCGTTTTCCAAACATCCCAAGGATGTAGACACGGAAAATATACCCCCAGAAACTTGGTTCATTCAAGGCAGGATCGATTAGGTGCTCAATTTTCTTGTGCTCTTCAGGAATTAAACTCCAATGTAAGTTCGCTTTCAAGTGGTGAGCGGTGTGGAGTCCATTGTTAAACAAGAAGAAATTTAAAATGCCCGTGATGTTTCTAGAATGATTGTAATCCGATTCTTCATCGGCATGCACATGCTGGATGTAATTGAAAATCAAAACAGAAAACACTGAAAATTGCTGAGGTGCAATTACATAAATCAAGGCTTTTTTCCAATCTAAAAAGAAGAAAGTACCTACCCAAATGAGCAAAATAACGATTTGTGCAATACACAACCAGAAGGTTGTTTTGTTTTTCTTGTAACGATCTTTCAAGTAAATCGCTAAAGCACTTTGTTGAAAATATCCACTAATACTAGGATACGTCAAAAAAGTCAATAAGTTGTTTTTCTCCGAGTAACGGTAAGTTTTGGTATAATCCGGTTCTTTGTTCACAAATTTGTGATGATTCTGATTGTGCGTAGGCGTCCAAGCAAAAATGGGGAAACCATAGAAACAAGTAATCCACCAATCTGTCAAAACATTCATCGTCTTGGCTTTCCACATTGGTAGGTGATTATGGTTATGCGCCATAACAGAAACGGAAACAGCCATAAATAAATACCAGAGGTACAGGAAGATGTTGAAAGATTCAGCAGTCCACAGGTAGAAAAATAAAACCGTCGTAACGGCCATATACAATAAGCTCTTTAAGTCAGCTCTGTATTTTAACATAAGTAATAAGCTTTAGGTTCTTAACTTCCGATAATTAGTAAATCTATACAACTACAAGTTTAGGTGCTTTATTGTTTCACTAAGCATGTATAAGCTTCTAGATCTCGGATTTTCTCCAAAGGTAGCAATTTACTAGGAATTTAATTATAAAAAAGATAAATCGTATGTCTTCTATATGTAAGATCCTAATTATTTTCGTCGCTTCGCTCGTAAATAGACATTTTGACAAGGGACAAAAGACTTTCCCCACGACGACTTACTAGAAGAAGGATGAAAGCACAACTAAACAAAAACAATCAAAAACAACAAACAAAATTTAGGCTAGTCTAAACTTTTTATTTACCTTTGTAAGAATAAGAATACAAGTTAACCCTACTTATGATTTCACATGCAGAAGAAAATTACTTAAAAGCCGTTTATAAGTTATCTGAAAAAACAGAGGACATGATCAGCACAAAGTCTATCTCCTTGGAGATGAAGACCTCCGCCGCCTCTGTAACGGATATGCTCAAACGCCTTTCGGAAAAACAGTACTTATACTATGAAAAGTATAAGGGGGTTCGCTTGTCTGAAAAAGGACAGAAATTGGCGACAAGCTTGATTCGAAGACACCGACTTTGGGAAGTTTTTCTCCTAGAGAAGCTTCACTTCGCTTGGGACGAGGTGCATGAAATAGCCGAGGAATTAGAACATATTCATTCGGATAAATTGATTCAGCGCTTGGATGCTTTTTTAGGCTATCCTAAGTATGATCCTCATGGGGGGCCTATTCCTGATGAAGAAGGAAAATTCTCTTTTCGCAAACAGATTTTACTTTGTGATATGGAAATCGGCAGCCAAGGCGTTTTAGTCGGTGTACAAGAGGATTCTAAACCTTTTTTGCAATACTTGGATCGGGTGAAATTGCGCTTGGGGGCTAAGGTGGAACTTAAGGACTTATTTGATTATGATGGTTCTATAAACCTCTTAGTCAACGAAACGGATGAAGTCGTCGTTTCTAGTAAAGTCAGTCAAAATTTATTCATTAAGCCTAGCTAACCATCCTATTTACGAGACGTTAGAGAATTATTAGTTAAACAATTATTAATCAAAATATAACATGCGATATCTTGTTTTTTTACTCTCTTTAATCATAGCCTTGTCCGCCAAAGCGGAAAAGCCTCATGTTGTTGCTACTGCTTCGATGATTATGGATATGGCCAAAAACATAGGGAAAGAACACGTACAGGTTTCTTGTATTGTGCCAATTGGAGGCGATCCACATATCTATAAACCAACGCCGAAAGATGCTAAGTTGGTAGTAAATGCTAATCTAATTTTTAAAAATGCTTTGACGTTTGAAGGCTGGTTGGATGAATTGATTGAAAACTCTGGGACTAAAGCTGCTGTCGTAACGGTTACGAAGGGTGTGAATACGATAAAGAGCGAAACCTATAATTCTCCAGATCCTCATGCTTGGATGGATGTCAAAAATGGGATTATTTACGCTGAAAACATCAAAAATGCGTTGGTAACACTAGTTCCTGCTCAGAAGCAGGCTTTCGAGGATAATTTTGCAGCTTACAAGAAGGAATTGGAAGCGTTGGATGCTTATATCGTAGAATCGGTGAATTCTATACCAGCGGAGAAACGAATTTTGGTGACTTCGCACGATGCTTTTCAATATTATGGTAAACGCTATGGCCTCCAGCTAGAATCGGTTCAAGGAATTTCGACAGATGGAGACATTCAGACCAAGGATGTGCTTCACTTACAGGAAGTCATCAAAGCATCTAAAGTACCAGTAGTTTTTGTCGAAACTACCGTAAATCCTAAGGTATTGCAGCAAATAGCCAAAGATACAGGGACTTCCATTGGAGGAAAATTATTATCAGATTCTCTAGGCGATGAGAAGACTGGCGGCGATACCTATATAAAGATGTTGCGCCACAATACGGATCTTGTGGTAGAAGGCTTGAAAAGCGAAAAGGTCGAAGCACCAAGTATTGAAGAGGAAAATACTGCAACCAATTACATTTTTACAGGCGTTATCGCTTTCCTTTTCCTAGCAGGAATCGCCTTTATGTTTGCAAAAAATAAACAATAAAAAAGCAATTGAGCATGGAACGTTGAACCTATGTTCAATGTGCCATTATCCTCCATATTCTATCAAAAGAAACCTATGTCTCCATCCATTTCCATCAAAGGTTTATCCGTTTCTTACGACCGCAAAACGGTGTTATCTAACATCTATTTGGATATTTTTGCGGGGCAGTTGTATGGTGTCATTGGCCCTAATGGCGCAGGAAAATCTACCTTGTTTAAGTCTATTTTGGGATTAATTGACATTAACTCAGGAAAGGTTCAGATACAAGGACTTCCGATTAAAGAACAACGGAAAAAAGTCGTTTATATTCCGCAGCGAAGTGAAGTAGATTGGCAATTTCCAGCCACGGTTATGGATATTGTTTTGATGGGACGATATCCCTACAAATCTATTTTGCAACGCTTGAATAAAGAAGATAAACGCATTGCTACAGAAGCCCTAGAGGCAATGGGTATTCCACACTTAAAAAAACGTCAAATTGGGGAATTATCTGGAGGACAGCAGCAGCGCGTTTTCCTTGCTCGTGCCATGTGTCAGCAAGCGGATATTTTCTTGTTTGATGAGCCTTTTGTAGGTGTCGATATTACTACGGAAGACAAAATCATTCAGATTCTCAAGGACTTAGCGGATGACGGAAAAACTTTAATGGTGATTCATCATGATTTGTCGAAAGTACAAGAATACTTCGATCAAGTCATTATGCTCAATCAGCGTTTAGTCGTCGCAGGAGATACAACGGCTATATTTACCCAAGAAAACATCGCTAAAACTTATAGTGGACAGTTGCCTATTTTACACAAAACACATATAGGCAAGCATTGAGGTTGTGTGAGGTAGCGTGTGCGTATAGGAGCTTCGCTCTTTAAACATTAAACGAATGGGAGAATTATTTGACATCTTTAATTATGCACTAGGAATACGTGCCTTAATAGCCTCCATCATGGTAGGTGCAATGTGTGGCGTGCTAGGATGTTTCATCGTTTTGCGAAACATGTCGATGATAGGCGATGCGCTTTCTCATGCCGTATTGCCTGGCGTGGTCGTAGGCTATGTGGTAGCTGGTTCAGGGGTTTTAGCCATTTTCACAGGAGCCGTAACAGCAGGTTTTATCACAGCAGTACTGATTACTTGGATACAGCACAATGTAAAAACTAAAAATGATGCGGCCATCGGTATTGTCTTTACGGCCATGTTTTCCATAGGTGTCATGGCCATATCAAAGATAAGTCGAGAAGGAGCGCATTTGGATTTGGATCATTTTCTTTTCGGAAACGTTCTTGGACTATCGAACGCTGATTTATACCTTACAGGTTTTATTACGCTTTATGTTATTTTCAGCGTTTTTCTATTTTATCGCTACTTGTTTGCTACTACGTTCCAACCTGTTATTGCAGAAACGATGGGCATTTCGGTAAAGACTGTTCATTATTTTTTAATGTTGCTGCTTTCCTTCGCAGTCGTAGCTTCTATGCAAGCCGTTGGCGTCATTTTAGTTGTTGCTATGCTCATTACACCAGCTTCGACAGCAATGTTGCTGACCAATCGCTTGAAATGGATGGTCGTTCTTTCTGGGATTATTGGAGTCATCTCCGCAGTGATCGGCTTAATTGTAACGGATTTCTATAACACAACGCCTGGGCCAGCTATGGCCGTTGTCGTTACGCTGTTCTACTTGCTCGCTGTATTTTTTGCACCACAAAAAGGCTTGTTATTCAAATACTTCCATAGAAGAAAGGTCAAGCATAAAATTCAATTAGAAGATACTTTAAAGCAATCCCTCAAGCTTCATGAACGTGGCAATCTTTCTCTAACTAATTTGTATCAACGCCTAGGCTTTAGCGAGCCTCTTGTTCGAAAAAATGTTTCTATCCTAGAGAGGAAAGGACTATTAAAACGAAAAAATAAAGAACTTTTATTGACAGAACAAGGAGAAAAAGAGGCCAACAAGTTAGTCCGCGCACATCGTTTGTGGGAGACCTATCTTGTCCGTCAAGTCGGTCTAAATGCAGGACAAATCCATGAAGATGCAGAGAAATATGAACACATTCTAACGGATGAGCTGCTTGATGAACTAGAGGCGAGTTTGGATTATCCGAAGCAAGATCCACACGGCTCGCCTATTCCACAAAAAGACAACCGCCCGTCTTTCCCGCTGAGCAATCTAAGCCCAGAAGACAGGGCTAGAATTGCCAATCACCAACTCAACGAACACCTAGTCTACCGACTATGGAAACTGGGTCTATTGCCCAAATCTGAGTTTTATCTACTCAAAAAGGAAGAAAAGAACCTTCAAATCGTTTTGGATGATGAAGGACAGGTAATTACCATTCCCACGAGTCTGGCAGAACGTGTAAATGTGGAAAAGTTAGTCGATACTTATGATGAGTAGCCCGTCGTAATTTTAAAACAAGTCGTTAGCGTTTAATAGCATTAATGATAAATTGTACAACGCCTTTTTTACGTTCTTCCATAAGTACCTTAAATTCCTCGTTTGAAATACCTGAAGAGGCTTGAATAAATGGTGCTCCAATATAAGGGAACATACACATACTCAGGATGTTTACAAAAAGTTGCTTAGGATCGATTGGTACAATGGCGCCAATGGCAACACGCTGCTCAATCTCTTTATAAAACTTAGAAGAATCACTTACCTCAGCCTCGAAGCGTTCAAAAAAAGCTTTCGGATCACGATTAATTTCATTCAAGACAAAAGAAGGGATAGAAGGATCCTCCGTTAGGACATCCATATACTCCGATACAAAACGCTCAATTTTTCGATATAGCGAAAGATTGGAGTCAAAAATATCATTATACTTAGGGATAATCTTCGCAACAGCCTCATCAAAAACAGCATTGAAAAGCCTGTTTTTACTTTTAAAATAATAATGTAAGAGCCCTTTATTAATGCCTGCCTCATTGGCAATTTCTTGCATTCTTGCTCCTGCAAAACCTCGTTTTACGAAGATTTTTCGGGCAGCGACTAAGATCTGCTGCTCTGAATTTAACTTTTCCATGTATCGTTTGGGTTTAGTCCTTGGCCAATTGGGTAACGGGCTTACAATATTACCTTTTGTCTTACACAAAATGAAATTTTTTGTCATTTATTTTTCGAAAAAAAAACACTTAAGTAAAAATAGACTGACAGTCAGTTTTATTCGAATTTCGCAAATAAAATTATAAAAATTCGGACAAAAACACCGCCAACAAAATAAAATTCTACTTTTAAAATTTTCCATTGATTTCAAAAAAGCAAGATAACTGCCCTAAGCTCACAAAAATCCAGTCATAAAACAACGCAAATTTAAACTAAAAAAAATAATATTTAATAAGAATTCGAATTTTGTTTTTGACAAAATTACTCTCGTTTTATCGTTCTTTTAGTGGTGTTTTTACCCTAGATTTACTTCCAACATCTTGATTCTCTAAAAAAAATTATCCGTTTGGGTAATCCAAAGATAATAAAATTATTCTTAGGTTGATTTTACTCCTTACAAAATGAAGAATCAAGTATGAATGAAGGGAATTGTGACGGCTATTTGGCGGAGTTTTGATTCTTCTAAATAGGGTCTGAATGAAAACGATATTTTTTTATGTTTTTGCCATCGGTTGAAGGCAAAACGCAATGTCCATCCTCACTAACTGATGACGCTACACTCCTTTTCCCCAAATCATCGTTTTCGACGAAAGCTTTCGGGATAATAAAAATTGCTAAAAATCGAAACGGCAAGCCCGCTCATGACCCGACATAAGCCATTGAATACCCTGCATTTCCGAAAGCTTTCGGGATTGGGTTTTGCTTCTTTTTTGCCAAGAAAAAAGAAGACCTAAAAATAATATGCTTTAATTTTAAGAAATTGTGCTTAATTAGAAAGCGCCGCTATCTATGGAAAGTCTTTAATAGCAAAGCTTTGCAAGTTGTACAGGTCGAAGATTTTCATGCCGCTATATCCAGTCGGTATAGCTTGCCTTTTCATCAGGATCATGGAAAAGAAAAACCTTAAATAAAAAACTTTAAACTTAGAGAAACATGCTCTATTTTAAAGTTGCAGTAATCACTGTAAAGCCCTTAACAGTTATACTTTACCGCTTGTACAGGTCGAATTCTTGTGCTTTATTTAAGAAGTCTAGAACCATTCATCGTCTCCCAAGCAAAACTCCATCCCCTTGTGGAACTCTCTTGCGATGTATATTCCGCAAGCGGCTACGAATTTTGCTCGCGTGCGACAAAATAGTGTGATTGAGTCTCCCGCCTTACTCAAAAATAGGGGCTAGATTCACTAAAAGACAAAATCACAATTCTTTGATGAACAGTCAAGTGGTGACCGCGAGAAGGGATGGAGTTGAGCTGTCACCTCTTGACCGAATTATCTTCGTCAAAAGAGGTTGATTAGCTCTTTTCCATGTAGTAGAGTATTCTTTAATTAGAAGCTAGGTAGATTCGGCCACAAGGTGACAGCTAATTCTCAAAGCATCCCGCGGTCACCATGTGGCGTTGCTCCTAGCATTTTTAGCTTTCTTAGCCATTTTTATTATCGTGAAAAATGCCACGATTAATGTTGCGAAGGAATAAGCTATTTCGACTGTAATACTTCTGTCTTAAAAAATATTTAAATTAAAGCAGCTCGACCAATCTACGTTTATAGTTGGTTGACAAGGACCAGGTAAAGGGCCACTAGTCGTAGTAGATAGTAAACCAAAACCACCACAGGATTGGCAAGAGGAAAAAGATTGTACTGCAAAATAATGTCTGTTACTGGTATATCCTAAACCATCCAACAGGTGCCCATAGGTGAAGTAATAGTCGTTGTTGCTTCTGCTGCAACGCTAAATACTCCAGAGTGTCCAAAGATACAGCTTGAATCTTACCAGCTTAGGTTTGTAAAAAAATTGATTTCCTATGAAAGTGATTTAGGATCATTTTCATACTTAGATAAAAGCTCTTTCGAATAAGTCGTATTTATTGTTCTTCCTAGAGACTGGATTACATATGCCACCATATCAGGATAACCATTGTTATTGAATAATTTTGCTTGATGCTGATGACCATTATCCAAGGCAATTACGAACGAGTTTAACTTCCCTACCTTAATTCCAGCTGTGCGGACAGTGGTTTCTAATTTATAAATCCATACTATATTATCCTTGTGTAGTTCTAGGAATTTCCCCAATTTCATAGAACGATATTGGGGCTTTCGTAACAATGAAATAATATAAAGGAAAAGAGCGAGCGTGATTCCTGCCAAAAGCAGGTATTGATTCCTCATGCTATCTGCTGTAGCCTGATACATGGCCATTCGTTCTTTATCATCTAGTATCGGAATGTCGGTAGATAAAACATCATACACAAGATAGGAAGCAGTAAGGAAAGCGATGCAAACAAACATTCCAACCAGAATTAGCATCGTTTTTTTCAGTTTATAGGAATTGCTTGAATAGACGGGGAGATTTTCCATTCTATTTTTGTTTTTAAGGAGTGATTTGCTTCGAAAAATGGTTGCTTTGTAGTAAATGTAAAAATAAATAACCGGAAAAAGAAGTTTTATCGGACTTTAAGCCTATGTTGATGTAGTAAATTTAGATTCACTTCAGTCATTGAAAAATCTTCAATGTGTGTATCTTTACAACTTGAGATACCTTAACTATCAGTCTTAGAAAATGAATACACAAAAACAGCTTTACATAAAAACGCCTATTCTTGAATCTCACCGACTTAGAAAGGAAAGGGATAAAACCGTTTTTTATAAAATGGAGTGCTACCAACCAACGGGCTCTTTCAAAATAAGGGGGATGGAGGCTTTGTGCCGTCATCACCTCAAGGAAGGGAAAAGTCGTTTTATCTCTTCCTCTGGAGGAAATGCAGGGTATTCAATGGCTTATGTAGGAAAAAAATTGGGTGTGCAAGTAAAAGTGGTGGTTCCTGAAACGACTTCTCCTTTTATGATTGATAAAATCAGGAATTTAGATGCTGAGGTTACGGTTTTTGGTAAGGTTTGGGATGAGGCTCACGAATATGCGCTAGGTCTTTGCGAAGGAACAAATGCGATCTATGTCTCTCCTTTTGATGATCCGCTGCTTTGGGACGGGCACGCTACGATGATAGATGAATGTGCGGCTGAGATGGCGGAACCGGATAAAATCGTGGTATCTGTAGGAGGGGGCGGTTTGCTTTGTGGGGTGTTTGAAGGTATGAAAAGAAATGGTTGGCAAAAGGCTCAAGTGATTACGACAGAAACGGAAGGTGCGGCTTCTTTCGCGACCAGTTTTGAAGCGCAAAAGATAGTCACGCTCCCTGCAATTAACTCCATCGCTACAAGCTTAGGTGCTAAACAAATCACACCAAAAGCGCTAGCCTTAAGTAGCCAATTTAAGGTGACGCCCTTAGTCACTTCTGACCGAAAAGCGGTGGATGCTGCTTTAAAATTTCTAGGAGAATACAACGCTTTAGTGGAGCCTGCTTGTGGTGTATCGCTTGCTGTTCCGTACTTTTATCCCGAATTGATTGAGCAAGGAGAACGGGTTTTGGTGATTGTTTGTGGTGGCGTGAGTATGGGCGTGGAGAAGTTGTTGGCGTATTGATAGAAGCAGTCAATGCTCAATAATATCCCAGGCGGTCATGTTATTGGAATATTTACTCCAATCTCTTCCTTTACAAATTATTTTTCTTCGTCATATTTTTGAGTTAGAAGTTCTTCTTTCGTTTGTACATTTATTAATCTCGCAGTTACTTTAGATAATTGCTCACTATCTAGCCCTAACATGAAAGGAATAATATGTTTTGATATTGCAGCATGGTATTGTTTAAAGTTTGTTTTTACATCATAAGCCACAAAAATATTAGGGCTTGTAGTTACGCCATAAACTTCTTCTATAGCCCATTTGCTCTCAGGAATTAACCCAAAAGTATACCCCCCCATTTGCTTATTTACATTGATAATTACTTCCATGATAATTAGAGTTAAATCAAGATACTAAGTAATTTTCGACGCTTCGCTTGAAAAGATTATTTGACAAAGGACATAGGACTCTTTCATTCCAAAAAATTATCGTGACTTTCCAAATCGTGAAAATCCTCACGATTCGGAAAGTCCAAGTAGCTAAGCAATTTTTGATTTAGTTCAAAGCGTTTTTAGCACCGCCAACAAGGTTTCCGCTTTCAGGCGAGTATTGTAGTTGGGATTGACATATTGAAACTGAACAATGCCTTCTTTTACAATGAATACCGCGGGCACAGGTAGTGCATGATGGCTTTCTCCGCTCCATTCTTCCAAGTCCAGTTTGTAGCTCGTTTTGTACTTCGTATACAACTCGTCATCTACTTGCCAATCAAGGCCAAAAGCTTTAATCGCTTCTGCATTGGCATCGGAGTAAACTTGAATTTCGCTCTCCGATTTCAAGTTGCTTTCTTCCAATTTCGATGCTTGATCTACTGTGACTCCAAAAATTTGATAACCAAGGGATTCTACTTCCTCTTTCACCTCATTTAATTCAGCAAGGTGCTTCGTACAGTAGCCACACCATGCTCCTCTGTAAAAGATAAGAACGGATGGCTTTTCTCCAATAATTTGCGTAAGCGTTTGCTTCTTGTTCTCCTTGTTTGCTAGGGTAACGGATGGAATTTCTGCTCCAACTTTCAAAGGACAAATATCAAACATGGTATTTTGGGAAAATGCAATATGACTACTAACTAAGGCTAAAAGTAGCATTAAAGATTTCATGGAATAGGTGTTTTGCTTTTGGATTACAAGTAATTAAACTTTCTTGAAAAATAGAAAGGTGCTTGTTTAGATGAAGCGCAAATTACTATTTTTATCATAATAATAGTATAAGAATGCTCCACAAAATACTAGTGGTATGCTGAAATTTTCAACATACCACTAGTATTTTGTCTTGGAGGAAGGAAATTAGTTGCTTGACTTTTTCAGAACGTAAGCATGTTCACGAAAATCGTCTTTTGTCCAATGTCCTTTGTCAACGTGTCTTCTAAAGCGACAGCGTTGAAAACAATTAGCAACTTACTTCACATACCGAATGGTTGTTGTTTCGTTTATCCAACATCCTACCGTATAAGACTGTCCTTTTTTAAGGCTTCGCATAAAACAATCTTCTTGTGTAGGCATGTATTGCGTGTATTTATTGATAAGCTTTTGGGCGCGTTTGGCACTTTCCGAGTTAGGTTCTAGAGAAATACCTTTGCGCCATTTATCAATAGCTACCCAAACCGTTCGTTGACTTTCGAAACCTGTACCTTTTCCGCAATCTTTGCCTGAAGAAGCATACATTTCTCCAATCAACACATAAGGAGCTGCCCAATTGGGGCGGAAACCTATCGCTTTTCGAGCATAACCCCGTGCTTTTGATTTTTGCCCTTTCGTACCATAGTAGTAAATGGCCATTCTATGAGCAGCATCCGCCTTATTCTCGTTAGATTCTGCTGCATCCACGATAGCTTTTTCGAAATGCGTCATCGCCTTATCAAAGTTTTTGGCGCGTAATTCTACCATCCCCCAGTCATATTCAGTACGATTGGCGATGCTTATCGTTTGTTTAATCTTCTTTTCACACAACACGACTTGAGTTCTTCGAGTCTTTAATTCTGTCCACAATTCTTTGTAGTAAGCATTGGATTCATCACAACCATTTCCCTTGAGGCGACCAAGTACAGATTCTAATTCTTCAATACCAGGTTTCATGTCATCAATGATAGCATTAAGAGCGTCATTGGAAAGGCTATTGACATCTTGCGAAGTATAAGGAACAAGCTGATAGTCAGCTTTTTCTTGTTCCACAAAATAAGTACAGTCAAACAAAGCAGGTTGGCCATTTGCTCCTTGTGCTATTTCTTCGAAAAGTTGATTCGCAGACTCCTTGGCATCTTTGTACTTCTCGTGGTATTTTGTTTGTTCAACGATGTTGTGATCTGCAATTTCATTAATCTTTTTGTACGCTTCTCTTGCATCTTCTGGCGAAATTTCTCCTTCTTTATACAAGGCTACAACCGCCGTTGCATAGGGATACAAAACGATGTATTCCGTTTTTAGGTTTTGCAACTCAACGGATTTTTTGGCCGTTTCGAAAAGATCTTTACTAGAAGATTCGGTGTAATACAGCATAGCCGATGCCTTTCTACCCAACACATACCCCTCTTTATCATAACATTCAATCCGTTCATCATATAACCGAAGGATCATTTCTGCATATTCGGTACGTTTAGCATCATCCTCTTCTTGTTCTAAGAAATGCTTGTAAATTTTTATCCCATCAGTAAAATGAGAAGCACGTTTTCCATCAGCAGCAGGAGCTATCTTGTAGGCCTTTTGCCAAAGAGGAAAGGCTTCCTCAAGATTATCGTTTCGAATATAATCTCTATAAAGCGTATGATATTTCAAACCTTCATCTCCTTCAGGAGAATCCGCAAACTTACCGCATTGGCCATAAACAAGACTTCCGATAAAGAATGCTAGTAAAATAAGGGGTACTCGTTTCATGATTCTTAGTTTTTGGCGTAAAGTAAGATAGTTTAAGTGCTATGATTTTAATTTCGAAATCATTTTATCCAAAAAACTACCTTCAAAATTGTATTAAAAAATAACTATATAGGCGTAAGTTAATTTTTTGTGAGTCTCAAGTTATTAACTAAAAGCCAAAAATATTGCCAAAGTTAAAAATAGGTCAATAAAAGCACGCCCAGCTACAACATAGCACACTGACTATCAAAAAGATAAGATGAAATCAAAATTATGTGTTAAAATCCTAATGTCGTGACGTGAAGATAAGTCCTTTTTTGAATATTATGATTTTTTAACATAAGCCAGAGAAAAAAAAACCATATCCGATTTGTATTTTCACCTTAGATTACCTAAGTTTGTGACGCCTATTTTTATAGGCAAGCCAAAATAATCACACCAAGACAAGAGCCTAACAGCCTTTGGAATATCAATAGGATTCTAGCTGCCCTAATATTGAAAAACATATTCTGAAAGGCAATACTACATTGAATTACAGTAAACTATAAATTAAACTGAGATGTTTTATTCTCTTAGTGGATCCCTATGCCCAAAATCTACTAACCGTAACCCATGTAGTATTTTTTTAATGCATTTTTAATATCCATTTTTAAAACCTAAAACAACTGTCTTATGAAAAACGCGAAAGTTAAAATTTATTTTTTTTCTGTTGCCTTGGTCTTTACAACACTTTT
Source organism: Saprospiraceae bacterium (assembly GCA_020631545.1). Classification (GTDB taxonomy): domain Bacteria; phylum Bacteroidota; class Bacteroidia; order Chitinophagales; family Saprospiraceae; genus JAHDHB01. Next base: position 24,769 of record JAHDHB010000018.1, read on the forward strand.
CACAGCTTGTCAACAAGAAGAATTTGCTAGTCCTGAAATGCCTGAAAACCCAACGGTTAACGTTGATTCTCCTAGTGAATTAGAGCTAGCAGCAAAGGGAAATTCAATGATTCTGCCCTATGGTTTTTCTACCAAGGAATCTGCCGAGATTGAAGCCTACTTCGATCAATTATCGGAAGATGAAATCGTATCCTTGATAGAGCATACCCGCATAGGTTTTTTCCTTGAGCAATCATCTATACGTGAACAAGTTGAACAAACAATGACTAAAGGGCAATTATTTTCAGATATTGATCTATCTGCACACCTAACAGCGACTCAGCTACGTCAGTTAGGAAGTTATACTCAAGCCAATTTTGAAGCATATCGTGTTAGAACTTGTGGCAATTGGAAGCCCGCTGGTTTTACAAAAACTTGTCGATTTGCTACTCGTGATAATTGTATGGTTTTTGACTACTGCACAAGAGATATGCGATATTGTACGGAATGGCCTCTATATGAGTTTCAAGTTGGCGTAAGTCCTCCTCATTGCTGGTCAGCGACTAACTAAGTCGAAAGATGTTACCAAAATAGCTTCTATATCTTTTCGACGCGGTCGCTTTAGAAAACCCGTTGATAGTGGATATAGGACAAAAGACACTCTGCTATCGCCATTTATTTTTTTGAATTCTTGACGTGACTTTAAAGCTACTTTGAAAAAGGTACGGGTAGAGTAGATAATTTTTTTCCAAAAATTTTATGTCCAAAATCCTTTGTACCATCTAAAAAGAGCCTGATAGCTTAAAACTATCAGGCTCCTTCTTTTCTATACAAGCAGAGGGGATTTTCATGAAAACGCCCCTACATTATTTTGCAATTTTACAAGGAAACACTTCTTGTTTTCATCAAGTAATCTCCTATACGCTCAATGGTTTCTTTAGAAAGGCCAAAAGCGGCTTCTGGTTCTTCTACCAAAACAATTTCGTAATAGCCATAGCTACCCAATTGCTTTTCCTCCATAGATTTTTTCAAGTACTTAAACTCCGTTTTTTGCTGCAATTCAACCTTACGCAAAAGATTGGGAATCATAGCAATCAGACCTTCTTTTACAACTTCAATAGTACCATGCTCATTTCCCTTCAAACTTGGCTCATGCGTTCGAGCAGCCATAGGAATAGCATAATTAAACCAGTCCATTTGCACATTCACCTCCACGGTTTTGGCATCTACTTTTTTGATTTCGCATTGTGGAACAACTTCCCATGCACCAACTTTCTTGCCTGTAGAAGCATATATTTTATCTAAGCTCTGCTTAACATCTTTAGCATTGCGGTTCAAAATATGAGCAATGGTAATTTCTTCCGCTGCTTTAGTTTTGTTTTTTTGCTTAAGATAGATATTAGCCAAGGATTGATGAGCTTTGTAGTCATGGAAATTCTGGTTCACTGCTTTCGTTAACCATTCCTGCGCTTTATCCAGTTCCCCTTGTTGTTCATGTACTTGCCCAAGTCCTGTCATTGCTTTTGCACAAAAAGGATTTTGGTTCAAGACCTTCATATAAGCTTTGCTAGCTTCGGCATAGTTTTTCTCCTTCAAAAGTCTATCCGCTTCTTGGGTAGTAGCCGTATATTGCTTTACCACGATGCGACCTCGTTCGTCATCTTGATAATAGTTGTTCGATGTAAGGTTCTTAGACTGATCCTTACGTGTTATTTTCTTTTCTAGAATCCCAATCTTATAATCGATATCGGATTCATTCATGATTTTAACCAAATCAGTGGTAGACGCAGCTTTTTGGGCATGAATGGTCGTTATGCCAAAGCACAACAAAGCGGCAAAAATAAGTTTGTACATTTTAGATAGTTGTTTAGTCAAAAGAAAAATAGTCGTCAAATACTGGATTTCTATAATCCTATCACTTGCGCATATTCAATGAGACGCAAATATCGGAAATAGTATCTTAATGGAACGTTAAAAGTGAATCTTGAAGGCCGGGGAACTTAAATTAGTAGGCTTAGGCTAACCCTTTGAGGTCACTCCAAAAAGTGGGAATTGGTGAAAAAATACGATTTAGGAGGTAAGAGCTATGAAAATATCACCACGATTTGCTGCTCCTAAGTTCTATTTTACGGCGCTTGTTCGATTAGTGTTACTTTATTGGGAGGGTATTTGTGAATTTTGTTTTTCCCAGAGTTTGAACGAAAAATGTTTTTTTTAGAAAAAGAAGATGGTGTCGGCTATTGGGAAAATCAACCAAGAGATTACTCCCTAATTATAGCATCTCGAAGGCTACCACCTTCTCTAGCGAACTCCAGATACCTTCTTATATTAACCCAACGCACATAGGCCATGCCGCAAGTGTGCGTGCGGGCTTGAGTGTGAGAATGGCTAAACAGTTCGTTATCAGCGCTAAGTAAATCTTTGTTCCTTCAGGGGAATATCCTTGAAATGACAGGTCTGTTATTGTCGGGTTAATAACCATCATCGATTACAATGGTCGTAGCTTTCTCAAGTTAAGGGTTATTAAAAAAAACATGGAAAACCCCTTAAATCCTTTAGAAACCTTTATTTTTGCAAATTGTGTTTGGCAGAGCAGCTAAATTCCAATGGACGAATCGTAGATAGTCATTTACAAGGTCTAATTTGACCTAAGCTCTACTCAAAACATCTAAAAATCAACGTTTAACAAACGATTCCTTAGCTTGAAGAACAATGCTTATTTAATTCAAGCTAAATAGAAAATATAGATTCTATTATGCAGTTTTCTAGAAATAATTTATGGTTACTATTTTTTTGCTTAAGCTTATGGGCTTGTAAAACAGAAGTAAAAGAGGACAAACCAGTAGAAACACTTCCTCCTGTAGAAATTCCTGTTTTCAATGCTGATAGTGCTTACCACTACATTGAAAAGCAAGTAGAATTTGGGCCAAGAGTACCCAATACGGAACCCCACAAAAAATGTGCTAAATGGCTAGAAAAACAACTAAAAGACTTTGGTGCTCAGGTTATTGTCCAAGAGGCCAACATGAAAGCTTATACGGGGAAAATATTGAACGGTAAAAACATTATTGCTTCTTTCAATCCTAAAAACAATCGTCGTATTCTACTAGCAGCACATTGGGACTCTAGGCATATTGCTGATTCCGAATTGGCAGATATTAATAAGAAAAATGACCCCATCCTTGGTGCTGATGATGGAGGTAGTGGCGTTGGTGTTTTGTTGGAGATTGCCCGCATTTTAGGTGATAAAGGTATCAAAAACGACTTAGGTGTCGATATCATTCTCTTTGATTTAGAGGATTATGGGCAGCCTGCTGATGGTGGCGGATTTCCTGAAATGCGCGATTCTTGGTGCTTGGGTTCTCAGTATTGGGGCAAAAATTTGCACAAACCCGGCTATCGTGCTGATTTTGGTATTTTGCTGGACATGGTAGGTTCGAAAAATGCTCGGTTTACGCTTGATGGTACCTCTATGCATTTTGCTGGGGATATTATGAAAAAGGTATGGAATATTGCACATGAACAAGGCTACAGCAAGTATTTCAGCTACACAAAGACAGAACAACTCATTGATGATCACCTTTATGTAAATCAATTGACCAAAATCCCAATGCTAGACATCATCAATCGCCAACCGGGAACTCCTGCTCGTTTTGGCAACTACTGGCACACGCACAATGACAATATGCAAGTGATTGATAAAAAAACGCTAAAGGCTAGTGGCCAAACGGTTCTAGCTGTTTTATATCATTATGCGGAAGGGCGATTTTAAAAACCAATAGTCTTCTAAAAACATATTAGAAACCAGTTTTTTCAGATTCGTGCGTAAGGTACTGATGGGGTGAAGATTTCTCCTTAGGGACTGTTAAAAAATAAAGTTTACACTTGATTGGAAGAATTTGCCCTTACTCTACGTTGTTCAATCGTCAAATAGCTAGGCTATTATTCTCTTTCACGCCTTGATTAAGGACAAATTCTTCACACTAAAGTTGTAAACTTTATTTCTTAACAGCCCCTTATGTTTTTAAAACGTACCAAGGGGTTGAAACTCATTGCTATAGAACCTCGAAGGCTATCGCCTTCTCTAGCGCACTATGCGCCAGCT
>JAHDHB010000519.1 GCA_020631545.1 Saprospiraceae bacterium
CCTCATAGTATAGGTAAGGGTTAAATTCCCAATAAACTGTTTCGAACTGCGAGAACTTCCTGTTGGGGTTTCTTCATCAGTAAAGATACCTTTGAGTTGTTCTGGTCGAATAACTGTCCGTGCAGTAAGGTTAAAAGAACGCATGTTGAGTAATCGGCGATTTTCAGCCCATTCTGAGCTATTAAATTGTCGGCCATTTATGTAAGCATAAGGAGAAAAATTAGCGCCATAATTGATATTAAGCACCTTAAAAAAGGTTGACCTTCCATTCATATTGATATTAGAATGCTTTATGGAGTCTTTTTGGAAATTATAATTACCGCTAAAAGTAAGATTATCCAATATGCGGATTTTTTTGTCTGTGGAGGTCGTATCTTTTTTGTTGAAAACCTTTGCTTCGAGCACATTTTTGACACTCCAAGTCATTATCAAAGACCGTCCTGCCGAAGAAGGAGAACCGTAAATGCTATTTTCAAAGATAGAGTACTCCTCTACTTCAGAAGGATCTTGAGTATTTGAGCGTACTGTTTTAAAGTAGCCCCACTTGGTGTAATCTGGTGTAACAGACATGGAAATACTAGGATCAAGCGTATGTCGAATGGCTTTTAACCGTTTGAAACGGAAATTGGCTGTACCGAAAAGCTTCGTTGTAAGGGCAATACTAGCGGAAACTTCATTCCTAGCTTTAAAACCAAATTTTTCATAATCAAGAATGGCACCTTTAGCCACAGTATCCATATTGATTTGAGTAATCAAGGTAGAGTCAAGCTCACTATAGATGGTGTCCATAGCTATAAAATCAAAATCTAAGAACTGTTTTTCGGTGGTTTGCAAATGCCATTTGGAAGAAAAACGAACAGAAGGGTTGATGTTGAAGTATTTAAAGAGCTTAAAACTAGCATTTACAGGCATAGTATGCTCCCATCCATATTCCATTTCGTCGAGAATATCGACTTCACCACTAAAAAGAAGCGTATCTAAAGTGGTCAATCTATTTTGAAAAGTAGTGGTGTAAGACGTATTTATTTTTTCATACCATTTCTCCTTGCCAATGCCATTTTTTCGCTTGAAAGGAAAAATACTTGCCATTCGGAAGTCGAATACAGGAAATTGAATGGAGAGGACATTCGTATTGAGGTTTTGCGAATGCTGGAAGCTACCAGAGAAAGAAAAGGGAGTTCCCAGCCATCGCTTATTCAAGGAAATGTTGGAGCTCAAGGTGTTGGTGTTCACACTAGTAGCGTCATTAAAGTTGTTGCGCAGAAAAGTGCCGGTTCCTATGTTTAGTCCAGCGCGAAAAGAACGGCTGGGATGTGCTTTGGAATCTTGATTGTGTGACCATCTGAGATTTACGTCAAACTGCTTCTGGTAGTCTGGTGTGCCTTTTTGGTCAAATAATCTTGTAGAAATACTTAAACCTAAGTTTCCACTGTATTTATAGCGTTTTTTATAACTAGAACTAGCATCTAGTCCCCAACTTCCCCTAGTAAAAATATCTCCCGTAGCGGTAAAATTGACGTAATCGTTTATCGCCCAATGATAGCCAATTCCTTTGAGCCCAAACCCCCAAACTGGATGGGTTTCGTAGTCTCTAGGAAACAAAATCCCTGAGCGCTTGTCTTGTGTGATAGGGAAAAAACCAAAAGGCAACCAAAAGGGCGTGGGAACGTCTGAAATGACTAGATTGGATGGCCCAACGACAATCAATTCATTCGGTAGTATTTTTGCTTTTTTACTCTTGATCCCAAAGTGTGGTTGGTCGTGATTACAAGTCGTGTACAAGGTTCCTTTTGCATAAACGACGTCGGTTTCCTCACTAGAATTTTGACTGCGTAGATCAAATTTTACGCTTTCAGAAAGCAAGAAGCCGTCGCCTTCTTGGGTGCGCACATCATAGACTTTCCCTTTTTGCGTTTTGAAGTTGTAACGCATTTTTTGGGCTTCAAAAGTATTTTCATTGTCTTCGAACAGTGCTTTAGAGACCACATTGCCAAGACTGTCGAATTTGGCTGTTGCCGTAGCAATATTGGTTTCCCAATCAAATTCAACATAATCAGCCGTTATTTTTTGATCTTCATACTGCACAAAAGCTTGACCATAAAGGTATACTCTACGGTTCTTGACATCATAGACCATCGAGTCTCTGGCTTCATAAGTTACCTCTGCATCCAAGGAGTCTTTGGATAATTTTACAACCGCTGGGCCAGAAGTCGAAGGAATGATATTCGGTTGGAGGGTGTCGATTACGCCAAGATCAAACGTATCTTTAGGTATAATTGCTGTTTGGTCACTAGTATCGGTGATGCTAGTGTCTTTTTGAATGGTCGTTTTGCCTTTCTGACCTAGCCGCACCTTTTGAGCAAGCGTAGTGGTTGTACTCAAAAAGTAGAGACATAGAAAGGCAAAAAACTTCCATTGTCCTAAAAAATTATTGTATTTTTGTATGTCCTTAAGACTTGTCATGCATAAAAACGCTAAAGCAAAAATCCTCCAACCCCTATTTGAGTTTTGGCACACATTCTGCATATAAAACTTCGCAAAATAAGGATTCTAACCCAAACTACAACTGGAACTTAATAAAATGATTTCTTTCTTCGACAAAGTTAGAACTTAAATCCTGTACACCTCCAATTTTGAGAAGTTTAACAAAATTTTTAATCACGTTACGAATTAGATAACCTAATCGTTTTAGACCTTAAAATAGACAGTGAAATCACTTTTATCCATAAGCTTTCTTTTTCCCATTGCCTTTTTTCTTGGCTTTTCTGACTTTTCCAAGGTTTCTGATGGGAATGATTCGGAGATTCGCACGGTTGTCATAGACCCTGGCCACGGAGGAGAAGATCTAGGTAGTGAAGGCGAACATGCAAAGGAGAAAGACATCGCACTAGCGGTTTCTTTACAATTAGGTGCATTGATTTCCGATCACTATCCTGATGTTCAAATCATCTACACGCGTACGATTGATACTTTTGTCACCTTAAATGACAGAGCCGACCTAGCGAATCAAAACGATGCGGACGTTTTTATCTCAATTCATTGTAATGCAGTTCGCGGAAATACCAAAGTCAATGGGGTAGAGACTTATGTGTTAGGGACCGATGGGCAGATTTCGGACGTCGCTAGGCGAGAGAATGAAGTCATTTACTTAGAAGATGAGTTTGAACGAAGCTATGGCTTAGATCCAAGTACGCCACAAGGTGTGATAAAATTTGGTATGTACCAAAATGCTTTCTTAGCCCAAAGTATTCTACTAGCCGCCAACATCCAAAAAGAAGCGGAAGAATATGCTAACCGCAAAGTGCGCATGGTGAAGCAAGATAAATTTGTCGTTCTACGCCTCACCAATATGCCCAGCGTCCTTGTCGAAATGGGCTTTGTAACCAATCCCGAGGAAGAAAATTACCTCGTTTCCCTAGAAGGACAAGCAGAAATGTCTATAGCGCTTTTCCGTGCTTTCAAAAATTACAAGAACGAAATCGAAGGTGTAGAGGAACGGTGATTTGAACCTAAGAAGGATTTGAAAATCTACGCTCTAGAAGGCAAACGTCTTCTAGAGCCGAAAGTTAAATTCTGAGTAAGGGGAATCCTGATTACCCTCTATCGAAGAACTGCACTAAAATTTGATTTTCAGTCTATTGGCGACATACAATATCAAAACAGCACCAATAACCGCCGTAGAAATATCGCCAATTAAGCCTTGAGAGTAAAGACCTATAAACTCGAATACCCAGCGTCCAACAATAGCTCCAGCAACCCCCAGCACGGCATTGACTAAAAGTCCTCTGCTTTTTCCTTTCATCAACTGACTAGCAATCCATCCCGCAATAGCACCAACAATTATAATAAATATCCAATCCATTTTTCTAATTTTAAAGTGTTTAAGTTCCTCCGAAACAAATTCATGATTCGAGCGTAACAAAACGGAAACCTACACGAATGATTTCGCTAAAATACTTGTATTTTACGAATTCTTCTAAGGAACAATCAAAAAGATTTTTTCACTAGTAAAGAGGAATATTTTTTTTATCTTCGAAATGGAGTGACCTAAATTTTTTTATTCAGTCATACAATTGGAGCAGGAAGAGGATATGCCATCCCCCAACACTAGCCCAACATTTATTTACTTTCAACGCTATTCAAAAATTAGTATTATGTCGAATAATCTTGTAGAAATGATTACTTCTCAGTTAGGAGGAGCTGTTATGAGCCAAATTAGCAACCAAATTGGAGCTAATGAGCAACAAACACAATCCGCCCTGAGCAGTGTGATTCCTGCTTTAATAGGCGCTATGGCCAAAAACTCATCTAACCAGCAAGGAGCTGAAGCTTTAAGCGGTGCTTTGGATAGAGATCATGACGGTAGTATCTTAGATAATCTTGGCGGTTTCCTCGGAAATGCTAGCGAAGGCCCTGGCGCTGGTATCCTTAAGCATATCCTAGGAGGAAAAAGAGGTGCTTTCGAACAAGTCGTTAGCCAAAACAGTGGACTTAACCCTCAGGCTACTGGTGGTCTAATGGAGATGCTTGCTCCTATCATCATGGGACAATTAGGCAAGCAAAAAAGAGAAAATAACTTGGATGCTGGCGGCCTTTCTGATTTATTGTCAGGTGCCAACAATCAAGTAAGACAAAATAACAACATGGGCATCCTTGGAAAATTGATTGATGCAGATGGAGACGGAGATATCAAAGATGATTTATTACGTCTTGGTGGAAAATTCCTAGGAAACATGTTCAAAGGAAGAAGATAGGTTTTTTAGTTAAAAGTTATTAGTGAAGAGTTAAGAGTTTTTAAATACGAAACTCTTAACTCTTTTTTTATGTCAAAAACTTTGTGCTCCTTTGTACTACATGCTTCCATTTTGTTGTTTTTTAAACACGAAATTACAAGTAGAGGC
>JAHDHB010000520.1 GCA_020631545.1 Saprospiraceae bacterium
CTAAGCTGTCTCTTCCAACTCTAAAGGCGGTTTTCAAAGAAGGCGTAGTTTGATGTCCAATGGTTCCATAGATTATATCATCTTCTTTAGCAGGAAGGTGATGGAGGAGATGACGTTGGGCAGCAGCCGCTAAGCCCTTTCCTCTAAAAGATTTGGCTAGTATTTCTTCTACAATACAAAATCCCTCTAGCCAACCACTCGTCAACCTGTCTGCGCCAATAATTCCTGCCCAAGTATTTTGTACCACTATATGGTATAGCATTCCTTTTTCCATGATCCTTTTTAAATCTTCTTGGCTTTCAAGTTGTCCTACCAGCGTATAAAACGAATTTTCTACAATGAATTCCTTGTAAACAGCTTCATAATCAGGGTAAAAACCCATAGAGTTTACTTGGGATAACGTTACACGCTCAAAATTTTTAGGAAAAGGTTGCTGTTTCAAGTTTTTTATTAATCCGGCAACCCAATGCAAATCGTAGGTGATTTCGGGCAGGGTATTCGAAAATTGATGTTGACTATCAAAAAACCGAAGTCGTTTTGGTTGGAAAACGGCATAGCGGTTAAATATCTCCTTGGCTACCAAGTCTACTTGTTCTAAAGAAGTCAACTCAAAATCACGATAGACTAATTCTACAAAAGGAAGATGGATGTCTAAGCCTAAAAATCGAATAGAAGTCATGACTTGTTTTCCATCGGATAGAGACCAGGTTTGATAAGCGTATTCTTGTGGATTAGCGTTTTCTATCGGACAATTTTTAGCAAAACGCTTAGCAAAAGTTGGATTATTGACGAAGCTAAAGTTGTGTTGGATGGATTGTTGAAGCAGCTTTTTCAATTTTTGCTTAGGAATCCATGCTTTGAGGGAAGGAGGAAGGTGTTTCCATTCGAAATTAAAGATAGTCTGAACGTCTAAGGGCATAAGTTTATTTTTTCTACAAAAAACAAAGATAAAGAAATAGGAAAGTTAATGAACGGCAAGTGAAAACCTTTTACGGGAAGGTAAAATTCATGATTCTATTCTAATAATGTAAAGACTTCTTAATCAGGCAGATACTTCAAGTTGAAAAGGACTATTTGAATGGTTTTAATAAGTTTTTAAGAGCAACAAATCTAAAAAAAGCAAGTAGAAACAAGAGTAATTCTTCTTCCATTGCATGAGTTATGGAAACGCTACACGGAATAATGCAGGTAAAAGAGGTCGCTAAATATTGGTTCGGCTTGGAGAGGATTACTTTTTTGTTCGGTTGAATAAACTGCCGTGAGAAAAAGGCTATTTGTTTCCCAAAATCAAGATGTATGGCTAGAATGAAAAGATTGTTTTTTCTTCTTTTGGTTAGTGTTTTTTTGAATACCTTCCTTTTTGGACAAGAGAGGGGCAAGGAGATTCGTTGTTCTACAGTTCCTTATAATAAAGGCTTGCAAGAAAAATACCCTAAACAAATTCCAAAGGATGAGGCTTTTGAATCTTGGATGAGTGCGAAGAAACAAGAAATGAAAGCTAGTGGTCTTCTTTTGGGAGAGATTACGATTCCTGCTGTTGTTCATATAATTCATAATGGAGATGCTATTGGTACCAATGAAAACATCTCTGATGCTCAAATCCTTTCTCAAATTCAAGTACTTAATGAGGATTTTGGTAAGATGGTAGGTTCGAGGGGGTATAATTCGAATGCTGTAGGGGCGGATACGGGCATCGAATGGTGCTTGGCACAAGTAGACCCTAGTGGAAACCCGACTTCAGGAATTACGAGAACTCAAATGGATAGTGCTTCTTGGACAATGGCCTTTTTTGATAGTGACGTAAAACCTGTAACACAGTGGGATCCTACGCAATATTGCAATATTTGGGTAGCAAACTTAGGGAATAACCTGCTGGGATATGCTCAATTTCCTAGTAGTTCTGGGATTGGCGATTTAGGTGGAATTGGAGGGAATGCAAATACGGATGGGATTGTGGTAACGGCGAATGCTTTTGGTACTAAAGATGCGGATGATGGTTCTTTCAACTTGAGTCCTACCTATTTTTTGGGCCGAACATTGACGCATGAGATAGGCCACTGGCTTGGGTTGCGCCATATTTGGGGCGATGCTACCTGCGGCGATGATTTTTGTTCGGATACGCCGACGCACCAAGATGCAAACTATGGTTGTCCTACAGGTAAGGTCTCCTGTAGCAGTACCGATATGGTAGAGAACTATATGGATTATACAGACGATGGGTGTATGAACATTTTCACAGCGGATCAAAAGGCAAGATTTGATGTAGTGATGATGAATTCTCCTAGAAGAAAGGAATTGGTTTCTTCTAATAAATGCACGCCATTAACAAGGGTTCTTTTTACGGATCGTACAACGATAGTCAAAGAAACTTCGGAGACGGATAATGGTTGTTTAGATTATAAAGATATTGAAATTGAGCTTAGAATCACGGCAGAGCCTAGTGCGGATGTCGTTGTTTCATTGAATGCTGTTGGCGGCACGGCTACGGAAGGTGTGGGAGCTGATTTTATTTTTGTGAATAATGCTACATTCCTTGCAGATGTAAATGCTGTAGAAACGATTACCCTTAGAGTTTTTGACGATCCAATTGTTGAAGAAGAAGAAACAATAATCTTGAATTTTTCTTTGGTGACTTCTGGAGATGCTACAACGGGAATCTACAATCAAACTCATACAGTAACGATTCAAGATAATGATCAAGAACCAGCTAGTTTTGGTGCTACTACTGAATTTTATACACAAAATTTTAGCGGTGGTATCCCTGGCTCTTGGCAAAATTTAGAAGTACTTGCGGCAGGAGGGACTTGGGCGTATTCTACAACAGCCCCTGTAAACTGGACGGGGACGGGGCTTCCTGGTTCGGGCCCTGCTTTCACTTCCGCAGGCAATGGATTTATACTATTTGATTCGGATGGTAGGGGGAATGATGGTGCTGCTGAGGATGCGGAGTTAATTTCCGCCGCCATTGATTGTAGTAATTTTGGTGCTATTAAACTTAAGTTTGAGCAACATTTTGCTAATTATCAAAATGATATTTCTACCGTGGGGGTTAGTAATGATGGTGTCAATTTTATGAAGTGGGAACTAAATGGTGCTTTGGCAGAAAATGCAGTTACGAACAACCCTGATCCTGTAGAGCTTGATATTAGCGCTGTTGCTGACGGACAAGCAACTGTTTATATAATGTTTAAGTATCAAGGGAATTATGACTTTTGGTGGGCCATTGATGATATTTCCTTGGAGGGGAATGCTACTGTAGGAATTCAATCGACAGAAAATGCTGCTCAGCCGCAGGAGGTTTATTTTGGTCCAGAAGCAAGAGTTCATTTTTTTGATCCAAACACGAATAATATCATGATAACGTTAGAGAACCTAAGTAGTCATGATTATGGGTGTACGACAGTCGCTATTAATCGTGCAGGAACAGGAGCGGTAGAAGCATGGAGTTCTTCTACCGCTGCTTATATTGCAGAGAAAACATTTAGGATCACACCATCCAATAACAACCCTACTGGTGCGTATAACATTGATTTATATTATGATGCAACAGAAATTAGTGGTTGGGAAGCGGTAACGGGGCGTTTGGCTTCGGAGGCGGTTGTTATAAAAACACAAAGTGACATTACAAATCCGCAACAAGGAGATGTAAGATATTATAACTTATTGTCAAGTACTCCTTTTGGTAGTGGGATTATTTTTTCGGCCAACTTTACTACGGGATTTTCGGATTTTGGTATCGGGCCTGATGTTGCATTGCCAACTGAACTAAGTCGATTTAATGGAAAAGAAGGTTCGGAAGGCATTCTTTTGGATTGGCAATCGGCGTCGGAGGTCGACACAGAATATTTTGAATTAGAGCACTCGGTGAATGGACAGGATTTTACCCGAGTCGCTAGAATTAAGGCAAGAGGAGGGGAAACGATAGGGAGAGCGTATTCATACATGGATAAAGATTTCAATTATGGGGATAATTATTATCGGCTAAAAATGGTAGACGCGGAAGGTACTTTTGAGTATAGTGTGGTCATTAATGTTCCGATAGATGGAAAATTAAGAGAGGTGATCGTATATCCTAGTCCGGTATCTGATGAGGCTTCCTTTAGCATAACAAGTAATGCTCCAGAACAGGTTGTTTTACAAGTTTTTAATACGCTAGGCGTTTTGTTAGTTTCTAGGAAATTAGAACTAAAAACGGGTGTTAATCAGTTTTCCGTAGCATCAAAAAACTGGAGTTCAGGAGTTTATTTTGTATCCGTTATTGGCCAGTATAGAAAGCCAAGTACGAGTAAATTTTTCAAGGAGTGAGGCCACTCATAAAAGACACGCCACTTAAAAGTGTGGTGTAAGAAAATTGCAAAGGTTCAGGAGTAGAAAGAAATTATTTACGTTGATCTATTTTCAAGGAAAATCTTCATAAGGAGGGTTTTCCTTTTTTGGTTTAAGGCGTTTATTTTGCTTTTAGAACTTCTTGCTGGTTTCGTTTTTGAGGATGGAAGCGGATAATGTTTTGGAAGGAGGAGAATGAAAGCAATTTTTTTGTGCAAAACCGACGTCTTTTGCGCTGATAATTTCTTCTAAGAATACAGAAAATTATAGCTTCTTCACAAGCAAGGATTTGCAGTTAAGATTTACTAGTATTAAAAAACAAACCAAACAAAGGTTCTTTGTGACACAGCAAAGAACAAAGATAGAACTAATTGAATAAGTATAGGATAATAAAAATAAATGAGTTGAACAATGTAATTGGAGTGTAAAATAAATAATGTTTGGAGGTAAAAATGTTATCATGGCTTTGTTGTTGTTAAGAAAATTCTTTGATTTGTGACAGATATTAAACACGAAAACAACTTAACCCAAAGTTAT
>JAHDHB010000521.1 GCA_020631545.1 Saprospiraceae bacterium
TAACTATCTAGTTTTCTTTCTCCCATAATTACTATTTTACTCAAGTTATTATTTTTTAGGGAATAATCAAAGCACATGTATTAGTGTTTTCATTTCAAACCGTACTTTTTAACAACTTCTTACTCAAAGAACCACTATTTGCAAAGAGTTGATCCACTTTCTTTTGTACAGTCTTATCTTCGATAAGTGGCGGGGCGTGATGCGGCTTTATTCTTGCATCAATAATCAACGAACCCTTACAGCCCCAGTGCTTGTTCTGCACGGAACTATCTACACCATAAATATCGTGGGAAGGATTGGAACGCGTAAAAGCGACCCACACAAAATTATTGAGCGTGGCAGAAGCAAATGGGCTATTATCGCAAACCACAATTAAAGGAATTTCATTCATTCCTTGTACTTGATCCAACTGTTGGATAAGGCTTGCCAACTCCTTGGTCGCGGTGTCCTCGTCTGTATATTTTGTCCCGTGCAAAATAAGAGTACCTGCTTGGAAAAAAAGCGGTTGTGTAAAGCCCTTAGGAAGGCTAAAATTGTCAGGTAGTTTAGCCGTGAGCTTACGCAAGGGTTTGCCACAACAAGCAATAACAACCTTAGAACCCGCATTCCATCCAGAGCCTGAGTAATCTAAAGTGTCAATCGTCGTACGAGTTTGGAAATGCAAGTCCCTTCGCCAATCCACTCGCTCAAGGAGATGCTGGAAAAAATGAGGAATATCATGCGTAGTAAGCCGCTCGGAGTCTCCTTGCGCTGCAATAAAAAGATACTTCGCCAAAGAAGTCTGTCCAGTACCCAAGATTCGATTAGCAATCGTCAGAATTTCCTCTGGTTTGCGTTCACGGAAAGGCATATAACGTTCCTTTCCTATGGCTAAAAGCAAGGGATGAACACCCGCGGCATCCACCGCATTCAATTCCACCAGCCCCGGAAATTCTTGAGGGGTAAGGAGTTGTACGAGCTCATGGATTAGATGCCCGAAGCTGCTATCTTCTTGTGGAGGACGACCAACGACCGTAAAATGCCAAATCGCGTTTTTTCTATAATAGACTTTATCGACTTCCATCACTGGAAAATCATGTGTCAAGCTGTAGTAGCCCAAGTGATCGCCAAAAGGCCCTTCCGGCATTTTTTTATCCTTGACAATGGTTCCTGTAATGCAAAAATCTGCATCCGCAGAAAGCGTAAAACCATCTTTTTGAAGATAACGAAACCGCCGACCACCAAGCATCCCCGCAAAGGTCAACTCTGGTAAGCCTTCTGGTAGTGGCATAATCGCAGAAAAAGCATGAGAAGGAGGGCCGCCCACAAAAATAGAAGCCCTAAACGGTTTATCCAGTTTATTATATTTCGTATGGTGTACGCCAATACCTCGATGTAGCTGGTAATGCAATCCAATTTCCTTGTTCATCTCGTAGTCATTTCCCGAAAGTTGGATACGATACATCCCTAGATTCGAGTTCATGACACCTTGCTTATCAGGATCTTCTGTGTAGACTTGCGGTAGCGTAATAAATGCCCCACCATCCATCGGCCATGATTTTACTTGCGGTAGCTGATCGATTGTCGTCGTATTATATAAAATAGGAGCACCCCAACGTTTTTTCATCGGCAAGGCTTTCAAGGCCGTAAATGGCGTGCCGAGATACCTAGTAGGTTTTTTGAGGAAATTAGTCGGGTCGGCCTTTAATTCAATGACACGCTGTACCTTATCTAAGGTCTTGCGAAATAGGAACTCTGTGCGCTTAATCGTACCATAAATATTGGATACCGCAGGGAAAGGACTCCCTTTTACGTTTTCAAACAACAAGGCAGGCCCCTGTGCATCATATACCCGACGATGGATTTCGGCCATCTCTAGATTAGGATCAACTTCCTCTTTGATTCGGACTAATTCTCCATTTTTTTCTAGATCCAAAACACAGTCATGTAGACTTTTATAGCTCATATTCCGTTTTATTTATTCCACGATGGATTGCTTTTGCAAATGTACAAAAACTAATAGGGTATTTAAGGGCTGATTTCAAATGGTAAACAGAATTGCTAGGATATTGTTTTAGTTCTAGTAGTTTTAAGGAATTCATAGGTTGAAATTTTTAATTTATAATTCAGTTCCAATTATTGTGATAATCGCTTGCTTTGTAGTATTTTTACAGCAAAACAAGCAGCATGAAGCAATACCTTGATCTACTAGAACACATACTTGATAAGGGAACGACTAAAGGTGATCGAACAGGAACCGGAACGATCAGCGTTTTTGGTTATCAAATGAGATTTGATCTTAGCGAGGGGTTTCCTGTTCTGACGACCAAGAAGTTGCATCTTCGATCCATCATTCATGAGTTGTTGTGGTTCTTGAAAGGAGATACGAATATTAAGTATTTGAAAGAGAATAAAGTGCGGATTTGGGATGAATGGGCCGATGAAAATGGGGATTTGGGCCCTGTGTACGGTAAGCAATGGCGAAGATGGGAAACTGCTGATGGGCGTGTTATCGACCAGATTGCCAAACTAGTAGAGCAAATCAAGCATAAGCCAAATAGCCGACGTCACATCGTCAGTGCTTGGAATGTGGCGGATGTAGATGACATGGCTTTACCGCCTTGTCACTGTCTTTTTCAGTTTTATGTAGCAGAAGGAAAATTATCTTGTCAGCTTTATCAGAGAAGTGCCGATTGCTTCTTGGGTGTTCCTTTCAATATTGCTTCTTATGCCTTGTTAACCATGATGATGGCGCAAGTTTGTGATTTGGAAGTCGGCGAATTTATCCATTCTTTTGGAGATGCTCATCTTTATTCGAACCATCTAGAACAGACACGATTACAACTCTCTAGAACGCCTGGTAAACTCCCTCAAATGAAGCTTAACCCTGAGGTGAAATCTATTTTTGATTTCAAAATTGAGGATTTTACCTTAGAAAATTATAATCCTCAGCCACATATCAAAGCAAAGGTGGCTGTTTAGCATTGTGGGAATGCCATCTCGTGCTTGTTTAGCTAATTTTCTCTTGAGGAGTCTTTCGAATTTTGTCACTTCACTTTCACTCAAATAATAAACCAAAGAATACCTGAAAAATATCTTGTTGGTAGGGGACATTTTGGAGGCAATTTTCGTTTGTATTTACTAGAGTAAGGTATGTTTGATACGATGGAATAGAAAAAGAAGGGAAAAATGTACCATTCTATTGTATGGTTGTATTGATTATTCCGTTACTAATAATTTCTTTTTGAACGATGAGTTTTTTAGCTCAAGTTTTACTAGTAAACAATACGGAGTTTCTGGAAAAATCTTTTTGAATAACTCAGAAATAAGAGGTTAGCTAGAAAACAAAAGCTATAGAATCGCTGTTCTATAATCGAAAAAATCCCCCCTTTTATTTCTATTGAACAATGATTTGCTAAGTCAAAGAAGATAGAAGGCAGATTATATGGCCGTCACGATTAAATTATTGTGAAATAATTAGTAATTTTAGTGATTAGCTGCTTTGCTGTTATATTGTCTAACTTTGAATAGAAAACCAAATTCGCACTATAAATCCATCTTACGTATGAAAAGTATTTACCCCTTTTTATCTCGATGTTTTTTATTATTTATGTTGTTTGCATTGCCAAAAGTCTCTTTTGGCTCGCATGCCATGGGGGTCGATTTAGCCTATGAATGTGTTGGAAATGATGAATATCAAATTACCTTAACTTTTTATAGAGATTGTTTTGGAATTGATGCGCCTACTAGCCCAATTATCAATATTAGTTCGGCCTCCTGTGGGGTTACTCAATCTCTTTCTTTAATTCAGCAAGGGCCAGGGAATGAAATTTCACAAATCTGTGGCGCTCAATTAGGTAATACTACTTGTAATGGTGGAACCTTACAAGGCGTTGAAGAATATACCTATGTAGGAAATTATACGCTTCCTCAACAATGTACGGATTGGGTCTTCAGTTATGGGGTTTGTTGTAGAAACGGAGCAATTACCAATTCTACGAACCCCGAAAACTACGATTTATATGCGGAGGCTGGCTTGAATAATATCGCAGCAGCTTGTGACAATTCTCCAGATTTTACAACGCCTCCTGTTCCTTATGTTTGTGCAGGGCAGCAGGTAAATTATAACCACGGAGCTATTGACCCTGATGGTGATTCTTTAGTTTTTACACTAGTAGCTCCTTTAGACGGGCCTGGTGTTACTGTACCTTATAATGGTGGGTTTACACCAACAAATCCTATTTCTACTATTCCTGCGAATACATTTGGCTTAGATCCTGAAACGGGACAGATTTTCTTCGTTCCTGCTGCACCTCAAATTGGTATCGTAACGGTTTTAGTGGAAGAATATAGAAATGGTGTTTTGATCGGTTATACCATGCGAGACATGCAAGTCGTTGTTATTAATTGTACGAACAATGTTCCTGATGTCGTTTTACCAACGCCTACAGAAGTTACAGGCGGTGAACTAAATGGTTCTACATTTGATGTTTGTGCAGGTTCTACCTTGAGTTTTCAAATCAATGCTTCCGATCCTGATGCTTCGGATGTATTGACAGCTATAAGTAATTTAGCTTCTGCTATTCCTGATGCTACCATCACGACCGTCGGCTCAAATCCTATCATTGTTGATTTTGAATGGCAAACGACCTCTGATGATGTAGGGGCACATTCCTTTACCATTACTGTATCGGATGGTGCTTGTCCCACGCCTGGTAATCAAATTGTTGGATATGACATTATTGTTCCTGGTGTTCAGATTTTTGCAAGTGATACCACTATTTGTCCTTCAGGCTCTCAAATGATACAGCTTGATGCTAATCCTGTAGGAGGTACTGGAAATGGAACCTACTCATGGTCGCCAGCTACTGGCCTTGATGACC
>JAHDHB010000522.1 GCA_020631545.1 Saprospiraceae bacterium
GTTGTGATTGATTTTCACCACAAAAGGAATCTTATGAGCATATTTTCGAGCCACCGAGCCAAGCACACCATAAGTACTAGCTACAGCATTACATCCACCTTCTATAGCAAGCTTCACAATATTCTCCGAATCAAAATAGTCTGGATTAGGCGCGAAAGAAGCCCCTGCCGAATGCTCTAAGCCTTGATCAACAGGTAATATAGAAAGGTAACCTGTACCTGCCAATCGACCATTATTGTATAAAGCTTGCATGCTCCGAAGCGTCTGAATGTTGCGGTTGGAACCTACCCAAGTACGATCAACGAAATCCCCTCCAGGAACGTGCAATCTCGACTTATCAATCGTTTTACATTGGTGGTTTAATAAATGATCGGCATCCTTGCCAAGTATCTTTTGAATTCCCTTTAAAGAAGACATAAGCGTCGTTTTTTCTAGTTTGTCTTAATAATGAATGATTTCTGCTACGATATTTTGAAGTTTTTCCTTCAAGATAGTTGAATAAAGCTGTTTATTCACCTTCTATTTTCAAGTAGAATCTAAACAGGAAATCATTTGACTGCGCAAAAATAGAATTTTTTTTATCTTTTTTTCTATGAAGGGGACATAAGACTAGGATATTTTTACAATCAACAAGTAAATCTTACCATTAGACCATAAGTAAACTCCTTCTGAATACTTCCAAATTAGTACCTATGAGGCCTCTTTAAAAAGGCTCCTCTAATAAAATAGATGTAAGCTCATGGGCATAAACTTCTACTCTTTTTGTGCAGAAAATGAAATGTAATATTGGCATAGATCATTACTATACAAGCACAAAAACACATTTTTTTTTGACTACATAAATGTATAGAAAACACATAGTATTATGTCAAGCTATAAACATCGGTTTCTAGCGGCTATCTTCTAATTTGGCACGACACTAGATTTTATAGCCAAGATCTTGAAATCCTTTCACATGGGCTCTTACCATATTAAAATTACACGAGGTGGAACGACTATTCCCTTGTAAGGGTCATGTAAAAAGGGATATTTTGAAGGGTACAAGATAGTCGAAGTGTGTTTTCTTCAAATTTTTCCATCGTAAAAACAACACCTTCCATTTTTGGGCTAAAAAAGGTATTTTCCTTAAATTCAACAGGTACTTTGAAAGGCATTTCGATGGAAGGATCATAGGGTAAATTACTTTCAAGCATACCATCTTCCGTAAATTTGAAGTAAGTGCCTTGAAGTGTTTGTATAACCTGAGTTCCTCTACTCGCTTCTTGCAATTGCCAATGACCAAGCAATTGACTTAGTTTGTCTTCCTCCTTGCAAGAAGATACTAAGATAAGGAGTAGTGTAAAAAAAACAATTTGAATAGCAGCAACTTTTGTTTTCATGGATTCTCAGATTTAGCCGAAAGGTATAGCCGCGACTCCGCAGCATCCTTTGATTTTGTTAATAAAATTAAGCTTTCTTCTGTTAATTTTTCTATTATTTGAGGAGGTTCTTCTGGATTATTTTTATCAATTATCGCTCCATCCTTCAAAATGAAAGCAATACGTTCTATTTTATTTTTGACTGTAGAAATAATTTCTCCTTCTCTCGTAAATTCAATTGTCAATTTATTCATATGAGCAAAGGGAATCTCTTTCCCTGTTACTCGAATAGAGTCCATTTCCCAACTTTGGTAGAGCAAATCATAACTCTTTGTTGGTGCTTCTTTAGTAGTTTTGCAGGCCAAAAACAAGGTGGCCGTGATAAATATCCCACAAATAGGTAGGAGTCGAATAGAACACAATCGCATTTTTTTAATAATTTGCAGATGATGAATGCCATAAATGTACAAAAAAACGACAAATCTGTTTATTTTCGGCAAAATTATTGTTTTTTTACTCAGGAGAACGAGGGGAGTTTCTTTTCTTTGAAGTAAGATGATTTTTCTGTAGCCCCTGATTTCAATCAAGGGAATGGAATTCTGGAATCCCCCGATTGAAATCGGGGGTTACAGAAAGGACGAAATTGCGTCTTCCTATAGACTATATTTCAAAGATTTACGCATAACGAAGTGCCGCAACATAAATGTATGAGTAAGCTTACTCTCTTTTCAAGCGATAGCGTCGAAAACTCCTTAGAGACTAAAAAAAACTACATGAGATATATTACTATTTCCTTATTAACCTTAATTTCTTGTTCGCTCTCCGCACAAGAAGTTCTTCAATCGCTCTTTACAGAAGCCGATACCTTGCGCGGCATGTTACGTCCTGAACGTACTTGTTATGATGTGCATTATTATGAACTGAATATAAAGGTCGACCCACAAGAAAAGTATCTGAGCGGACATTGTCAAATTCATTTTCTAGCTTTGGCTGATTTTGAAGTTTTGCAACTTGATCTTTATGAAAACATGTCGATTGATAAAATCGAATTTCAAGGAGAAACGCTTGATTATAAGCGCATTCATGATGCCATATTTGTCCAATTCTCTAGCCTACAACGTTCAGGAAGCCAAGGCGTACTTACTGTTCATTATGATGGACATCCAACAACTGCGCTTAATGCTCCTTGGGATGGTGGATTCGTTTGGAAAACAGATAAAATGGGAAAAGATTGGATTGGTGTAGCTTGTGAAGGCGATGGGGCTAGCCTTTGGTGGCCCAATAAAGATCATCTCTCTGACGAACCGGATAGTATGCTCGTTCGCTGTGCTGTTCCCAACGATTTGATGTGTGTGATCAATGGAAATTTAATCGGAAAAGAAGAACTAGACAATGGTTTTACTCGATTCGATTGGAAAATTAGTTATCCTATTAACAACTACAACATCAGTCTAAACATTGGGGATTATACGCATTTCCAAGATACGTATACGGCAGCAGATGGCGATAAATTAGCTTTAGATTATTATGTTCTACCACATAATCTGGAAAAAGCCCAAACGCATTTCAAGCAGGTACACGAAATTTTAGCTTGTTTTGAACAATATTTTGGTAAATATCCGTTTTGGAACGATGGTTATGCCTTAGTAGAAACGCCTTATTTGGGCATGGAGCACCAAGGCGCTATCGCTTATGGCAATCAATATAAAAAGGGTTATTTGGGTCAGCTACCGCAAGGGTTTACGTTTGATTTCATCATCTTACATGAGACTGGACATGAGTACTTTGGCAATAGCATAAGCTGTGATGACCATGCAGAAATGTGGATTCATGAGGCTTTTACGACCTACATGGAGACCTTGTATCTTGAATGCAAACATGACTATGATGAATCTGTCCGTTACTTAAAAAGTCAACGTGCTTACATTAAAAATCAAGTGCCCATGCTTGGGCCTTTAGATGTGAATTATAAGGATTGGGGCGATACCGACATTTATTATAAAGGGGCTTGGATGCTCCACACGCTACGGAATGTCTTGGATGATGATAAACTATGGTTTGAAATTTTGTATGAATTGCATGATAAATATAAAATCTCTAATGTAAATACGCAACAAATCGTAGATTTTTTTAGTACCAAAACCAAGGAAGATTTATCCTATTTTTTCGATCATTACCTGAATAAGAAGGAATTACCACAGTTTACCTATAAAGTGAAGAAGAAGGGAAAAAAGACACTCCTTAGTTACTGCTGGCAGTCAGTGGATGAAGGTTTTTGCATGCCGATTGAGCTCAACTATGGTGAGAAAATGCTTCGCTTGATGCCTACAACGGATTGGCAAGAGATTATTTTAAAAGGGGAAAATCTAGATAAATTCCAAGTAGATCGTTCTTCTTTTCTAGTGGATGTAGAAGAAATTTTATAAAAATATGATGTGCGATGTAAGAAATACGAAAATACACTTCATATCGCTTATTTCTTACCTCGTATTTCATAAATCTCTCTAATTCAAATAAACCGCTTCTTCCTTCGCTCCTCGAATATCCACATGGATATTCTCTTTGAGCGTAGTGGCCAAGGAGAGGCCAACATAATCCGCTACGATAGGAAAAGATTTGTGCTTTCTATCGACAAGGACAGCCACTTCAATCTTTTTGGGTAAGGTTGAGAAAAAAGGTTTCATCGCATAATGCAAGGTACGGCCAGTATTCACCACATCATCTATGACAATGACGACTTTCCCTTCTAAATCACTGACTTTCATATCAAAGCCTACTTCTTTCTCTAAGGGATTCGCAGGGCTAAGACTGATTGTTGCCATTTTGATGCTGACATCGGGCGAAATCCGCTGAATTTCCGTTTTCAAACGCTCAGCAACTAGGGTCCCAGTGTTATTAATCCCTGCAAAGATTAACTCTTTCTCATCAAAATTATGCTCCAAAATTTCGATAGCCAAGCGCTCTATTTTTTGCTTAATCTGCCTTGCATCTAATAACTTCATGCTATAATGAATTAAAGTAAAATCAATTTTTCTACAACTATAATCCGTTCATCACGCGCCAAAGATAAGAAATAAACGCCATTCGGAAAATCATTTCCGGCTAGGATAAATTCTCCTGTTTGTTTTTCCAAATCCCATACTTGAAGTATTCTTCCCATTACATCCGTCAAAATGGCTTTTCCCCTACCCTGCTCGACAAGCGAATAACGTACAACAACCTGGCTCCTAGATGGATTGGGATACATCAATAAAAGATTTTTCTCATCATCCAAATCAAAGGTTGACGTGCTAAAATCGCAGGAACCATCATCCATGTTCGCCATTGGATCATAATTCGTTGCGGTAGAATCGGTGCAACCTAGGAAGATGCAGGAACCATCATCCATATTCGCCATTGAATCATAATTCGTTGCAGTGGAATCGGTGCAACCTAGGAATATGCAAGAGCCATCATCCATATTCGCCATTGGATCATAATTCATTG
>JAHDHB010000523.1 GCA_020631545.1 Saprospiraceae bacterium
GCTCTACATGGTAGTGGCTTCGCCACGTTAGTATGTATACAAGAAAGGGACAAGGAATAAATCCTTGCCCCTACTGCTCCTAACCCAAGGAGGCGATAAACCAAAATGTCGATAAGCAAATCGTAAGGAGCGCCTAAACTCTTTTTTGATTTTTTCCTATCATAATGCTAAGATACAAGGACTTTGAAGTTTTCTAAAAGACAGCTTTTGTAAAAACTACACGAGTAGTTTTTAGTTATGCAGATGTTGTTTGTTGTTTAAGTCATTGTAGATTAGTGTTTTAGTTTTGCGATTGATTTCTTAAAACGCTTCTGTTTTATACACGCAGGAGTGCTGAAAAAAAAATACAGATAGCACATGAAAAAATAAGCTTTTTGGGCTAACTTTAGGGTATGAAAGCCAAGCTATAAATGAATAAAGACAGGCTTTTGGCTCGTTTTAACACTAAAATTATCGACGATGAAAAATATTTTGATTCAATTTGGGCTTGTAGTGTTGGTTACTCTAGGAAGTATGGCCTTGGGCTTTGGTAGTGCAGGAAATGAAGGGGGAGAATGGGTGATTGTACAAGGAAAAGATAATAACGCTCTTGTATTCTTTGTCCCTGATGAATACTTAATGACCAGTCAAACACTGATTCAACCAGCGAGCATAGTGATTACGAATCAAAACAAACAACTTGTTTTTCAAAAATCAACTTCCAATTTATTGTTAGAATTAAACCTTGAAAGAGGTATCTATCATTTTAATTTTAGTATCGGAAATTATACTAATAGTCAGACTCTTAAATGGCCATAGATAATAATCATTTTCTCCCAAGCATAAGTGAAATGGAGAGAGTATAGTCTACCTTGGAGGTTATTCTAAGGACTTAATTTTTTCTAGCAACCATTCGAATTCTATAATATTTCCTTCTAGTGACTTTAATCGTTGTAATAAATCTTTTTTAGTAATCTCACTATATTGGAAATTTGCTATTAATTTCAAAACTTTAATAAAATTATTGTTTCGGTTCTTAATCACTTTGCTAATATAGTTCGCATTGTATTTCCTCAAAAGGTATTTGCTAAATGTAGAGGAACGATCATCGATAATTGGGTAACTATCTTGTTTTTCTAACTCATAATAAGATTTGAGCTCTAAAGTAAATCGTCGGAGCCCATAGGAAAAATCATCATATTGAATATCTTTTAAGTTTGTTATTACTTTGCGATATTCTCCATTACCGAAATAGAGTTGACATGAATACAACAGCTTATTGTTTTCTAAATTGTCTGTTTTATTATCCTTAAGTAAAAATTTCGAATGACTGTTAATGAAATCATTAACCCATTCGTATTCTTTTAATTGGCACGCAATATTAATTATATTGTTGAAGTGAGATGGGGACATCCTATTATTTTCAATAAACAAACCAAACTCTATCCCTATTTTACATAATTTGAAATTCTCTAGTAATTGTCCTTCAGGATGTTTAACGAATGTTAGTCCATTCGACAAATATAATAACAAAGCCTTTTTCTCTGAATTTAGTGAAGTTTCATTCGCCATAAAATCGGCCTTAAATTGCTCATACTTTTTCAAATCGGGTTCCTTCAAAAATTCTGCTGCTTGGACGAATAGTTTGATAATCAAGGTGTTTTTACATTTAAGTGTGTTTAAAAAATGGATGAAGGCTGTATAGCTTTTATCAAAATCCTCCGACAGCTTTTCACCAAAAATAGCTTTACGAACGAGTTTTTCGCAGTAGTATTTTTGCTTGTTAATGGCAAATTGAGCATTATTGTTTTCGTCAAATAGGTCGAGGTTTTTCTGTGATTTTTTCTCCTTGTTAAGGTTCGCTTTAATATCGAAGTAAAGATCGTAATTCAACATAGCTTTAGCACGATATTGGGCAACCTCTTCATCAGGCAATACCTTTTCAATTCTATTCAATAATTTGATAGCCAAAGGACTCAGTTGGTTTTTGTGGTAAGCTTTCGATAGGTAGATATAGAATTGATAGTTGTCGTTCTCTAGTTCTTTTTGGACTAAAAAACTATCCATCATTTTGGTAAGTTTAAGGATAACTCGTTCCAATTTTACCGAATTGAATTTGACTTGAGTTCCATAGATACTCTGGAACATAGATGTGCTATCTAGCGTATTGTTTTCTAGGTTTTTGCGGTTTTTATACAAGTATTTAAACAGCGAAATAGCCAATTTGCTTTCGGAAAAGTAAGCACAATTGATGAACTTTCTAAAGTCACGAATCCCCTGCTCCATAAAACAGAGCCTTAAAAATAATTGGGTAAGTTTTTTGTCTTTCATCTCATGGATCATTTGAAATTTAAAGAGGTGCAGAACGGCTCGACAAATTGCAGGACTGCTCAATTTCCACAAGGAAAAAAACAAGAAGAGTTAGGCGCTCATAAATAAAGCACTAAGTAAATGATTTTTTTCTACAATAAAAAATATTAGACAGTTTTTTTGAGAAGGGGATAGCATGAAGGAGGTAAGAAGCCATGCCTGAGCACCACTAGATTCAACAACTATCAAGTTAAGGAATTCTAGTAGATTTTACAACAGAAATGCCATGCTAGCCGTAGCCAACATGACATTTTTATAACTTAGGAAGCAAGAAGTTTTGGATCAAACTTTTTACATCGAATATCATACTTCATTCATCGCATATTCCACCTTGTATTGCTTACTTGGTACTTCATCTACGGTGCCCAAAGCCTGCTCCACATCCCAGATCAAATCTTGATAATTTTCTACGCCCACAGAAATACGGATTAAACTATCGGTGATGTTCATTTTTTGCCTTTTTTCAGGACAAACCCCTGCATGTGTCATGCTCGCAGGGTGTTGCGCCAAACTCTCTGTACTTCCTAAACTTACGGCCATTTTGATGAGTCGCAATTGATTTAAGAACTGAAAAGCAGTCTTTTCGCCACCTTTTATATCGAAAGAAAGCATAGCACCTGGGGAAGAGTATTGCCGTTTGTAAAGCTCATAATCCTTACTGGCTTCATCTAGTAGGCCTAGGTAGTAGACCTTGTCTACAAGAGGATGGCTATTCAAAAAAGCAGCCACTTTTCTTGCATTTCGCATCTGTTGTTCCATACGAATCTTCATCGTTTCAAGACTTCGAAGCAGTAGCCAACAAGTATGTGGGCTTGGCATATTCCCTAGGAAAGTACGCAGGACTTTGACACGATTCATATATGTTGCATTGCCTAGCACTGCACCTGCAATCAAATCGCTATGGCCTCCTATATATTTAGTGGCAGAGTAGATGACTAAATCAGCACCGTGCTCTAGTGGATGCGACCAAATGGGGCCCATATACGTGTTATCTACACCGATGACGACCTGCTTGGAATCTGTGGAGAAGTGGTTAGCTATGTGCTTGCACATCTGTATGTCAATCAGGTCGTTAGTTGGGTTGGCAGGCGTTTCTAGGAAGATGAAAGCCAGTTTGTCCGCTTTGCCGGAATCTTCTATAAGTTTAATGATTTCCGCTTGGCTATGCTGTGCTGTAATACCAATAGAATCTACACCTACAGACTTCAAATAGTGATGAATAAAGTGGTCTGTTCCGCCATAAACTGGAGAACTGAACAAGAGCAAATCACCCGGTTTCAAGAATTCCAACAATACCGTGCTGATGGCAGACATACCGCTTTCAAAGACCGCACAATCATCTGCTTTATCCCAAAGGCACAATCGATTTTCAAGGATTTCCAGATTCGGATTGTTGATGCGGCTATAGATTAATCCTTGTTCTTCATTTTCCTCTTTTTTGCGTAGTCCATAAGCCAATTCAAAATAAGCTTTGCCTTGTTCTGCTGTCTTAAAAACAAAAGTAGATGTCTGAAAAATAGGTGGTTTTACTGCACCTTCGGATAATTCTGGCTTGTAGCCATAAGTCATCATTAAACTTTCTGCTTGGAATTTATGCTTCATTTTGCTTGATTTTTAGGTGTTTTCGCTGATGTTAGCGCTTGAGTTTTGAGTATTCTCTTTTTATTACGGGCATCCCCGTTCCTTTTTCTTCAATACAATACAAAAGTAGGTTGTTTAGGAATTAGTTCCAAGTAATTGTTATATTGTGCTAATTATTCCTGTTTATGATGATTAATGCAGGAAATTGTGTTGTTTCGTTCTTGTTTTTTTAGCTAGAAAAGGAAAAATTCCTATGATGAAGTTAGATACAATCGATAAACAAATACTAGAATTTTTGCAAGCTGATGCCAAAATGAATGTTAAAGAAATGGCTAGTCGCTTGAATATGACAAAAACGCCTATCTACGAACGTATTAAGCGATATGAACGGGAGGGAATTATTGATAAATACGTAGGAATTCTCAATCGGAAGAAGTTGGAATCTTCGATGGTAGTGTTTTGTTCTGTCTCCTTGGAAAGTCAGAAACTAGCAGAATTAAAGGCTTTTAGCCAAGCGGTGTCAAGCATTCCTGAGGTAATGGAATGTTATTTAATGGGCGGCGCAAACGATTTTCTACTCAAAGTCGTTGTCAAGGATTTGATTGCTTATCATCAATTCTCTTCTGGAAAGCTAGCTGCATTGCCGAAGGTGGCGCAAATCAAGAGTATGTTTGTTTTGGATGAGGTGAAATACTCTACTGTTTTTCCCTTGCTGGATTAGTGTTTTTTTGATATTCTATTTCCATCAAGAATGTTCTAGAGTCCTTGATTCTAATTCTAAAATAAGGTAGATTAGACAGAATGTTTCTGTGTAAAAATTAGTACCCTCTACATGGTATTGGCTTCGCCACCTTAGGATCTCACGAGTGAAATTCTGCGCAAAAATGGCAGGATATTAAAACCGT
>JAHDHB010000524.1 GCA_020631545.1 Saprospiraceae bacterium
GCTCAGGCTGCTCGACAACCTCTTGTTCGATAATTTCTGCTTGTTCATGTTTTGTACAAGCATTGAAAAGAATGCTTATCGATAGCAATAGCGATAAGGCTAGAAATAGATTTTTCATAGGTGAAATTTTATAGATGAATTTGAAAATAAAACGATTAAGTAGGTGGTTTACCGTTAGTTCTATTGCTCTTCCAGTTGGCCTTGTGGGGGACAAAGACAGCTACCGTTAACACAAGTACAAGGACTAAAGCATGGGGGGCTTTGACAGGAAGGTGGAACAACGCAATATGGATGGTTGTAATAGGGAGGATATGAAACTAAATGACAAACGTTGTTTTCGTCACAACATTTTTCAATGATTATACGAGTTGTACCACTGCAATATGCCCTAAAAAACTCACAGGGTTCTCTATCTGAATCTGGTGAAAAATCATCATACTTGTTCAAATCCCTTGTGGCATACTTTTCCAAATCTGCATAAGTCAATATATTATAAGTCGGGTTTTCTGCTAAAAAGTCTTGTAAATTATCCGTGTATTCCAAAAAGGTAAAGATTTTGTAGCTTTCCTTACGTAGCTTTTGTTCATCTTCGGAAAGGTTATCAATAAATGTTCGGATGGTCTCTAAACTTGCATCGTGTAAGTAGCTGGGAAGTAATATCCTGTCGTCAATCTGTGATTGTTCAGGCTGCTCGACAATCTCTTGTTCGATAATTTCTGCTTGTTCACGTTTTGTACAAGCATTAAAAAGGATGCTTATCGATAGTAATAGCGATAAGGCTAGAAATAGATTTTTCATAGTAGATTTAATTGAAAATTAGTAAATAATAATTGTCTTGTAACTTAGCAGAGACTAGGAAAGTATCTGCTATGGAGGAACGTAAGAGCAGGCTTACCCTAAGACCTGCCCTTCGTCCATCGACCCTTCCAAATGTTCCAAAAATGAAAGGCCATTGTGCTCAAATATTCACCCTTTTTGAGCTGTATTTTTGAATTCATTACGGTAAGTCGTTCGGTTTAATTTTGCTGATAATGAGTAAAATAAGTGGAAGGGCAGGCTAAACCCAAAAAAACTACCCCTCACTTATTTATTCACTAAATTGTGGTACCCTAGGATTTATTCGAGCGGTCATCGTAAATTTGGCACAAACCTCTCGGATAAATCCGAGGGTACGTTTGCTCAAGCATTTTAAAGCACCTGCTAAAGATGAACGGTAGAACAGGCTTAACCCTTAATACCTGCCCTCCGCTCATCGCCCTTACAAATGGAGTGAGTGTTTGAGTATGAGCGTGAGTGTGTGCCTCCACTCTCACACGCCAACACACACGCACTCTCCACTATGGAACTTTTGATACTTTATTACGATTATTCCAAGTGATAGCGCGGTCAGCAGCGTTGACTCTTCCATCTAGGTTGCAGTCGCTGTCTTTATAGCCTGTTTGGTTTCTATCATTCCAAGTACTTGAGCGATCATTAGCAGTTATGATATTATTATTATCGGCATCGCCTACGATTAATGCTGTCGTGCCATCAGGATAAGTGTGGCAAGCATTTGAACCATAGATGTTTCCATTGGTGAAGTCTGCAGAATGGAGTGAAGTATGGTCAAGGAAAATAGGCATTCCGCTCATTACATCAAGATGATTGCGGTGATGCACGACAATGTAATAAGCATCAGCAGCAAGATTGGGAAAAGTAAGGGAAGACACACCATCTAGGGCAACGATGTCTCCATCTCTTTGCAGTAAAGCATCTTGTGTCGCTAGGAGGACAGTAGGATCATTTTTGTCTCTTAATTCTACCTGTATCCAATCAACAATAGCATTATCCCCTATGCGGTCGAAAAGGATGCTATTGATTTCATTGCCTGTATCGTAGGGAGATAATGTAGGTAAATACCCTTTGCTGCGTAAGCTGTCATGCATTCTTCCTGCGGTTGTGGCGTAATTGCCTTGCAAGAAAGCTTTTGCGCGTAATTGTAGGCGATCTCCAAATATTTCGAAGTCGTAAACTTCTGTACAAGCCGAAGCGTTAGAAACGGTGACGCTGTGCATGCCTACGGCTAAGTTCGAGGTCATCGCGGTGGTATCCCTATTACTCCATAGGCAATTCACCTCAGAGGTATCGCTATAGATAGTAAGGCTTGCTGTGCCATTTGCTTGATTATTGTAGGCATCAGTAGTTTGTAGATCCACTTGGAAGCTATCATTTTCGCCTACATCGATAAAGCCGATGCGATACGCTCCTGTAGCATCCGTGACGGTAAGGTGGTGACGACCACTATTTATATTTTCGATGCGAGAAGTGGTATCCCCATTGCTCCATTGATAGGTATATGGTGCCGTACCTTGTACGACAAGGACTTCGGCGTATGTGGGCATGGAGCAGCTATAAGGTGTGGCATTTATTTGAAAGGCTACTGGACTATCATTGTTGTTATTGGATTGTGTCGTTATGGTTGAATCGATGGCTGTTGGACGGAAGTAGTTCATTAATATATTTTGTCCGCTAAGTAGATCCCCATCGCCTAATGCAATTATGGGGGTAACGACTTTGGTAATGAAATCCATACCTGTAGGAAGATTGACGAGTGATATTACGCTCGTGGCAACGGTACCTTCCACGCTTTTATTGGTATGGTCTAATCCTGTTATCGCGATTTCTAGGGACTCTCCTGGTTTATCGTGACTTATGCCTATTATTTCAATGTTCTCTTGTCCTAGTTGAGAATCGGTAAAACTAGCGGTAGCACTGGTTCCTGTATATTCATAAGTGAAATGTATGGAATAGGCAGAGGTGGGGCCTCCTTCTTGATCTTGTATTTGAAATTCTATAAACATTTGATCTCGAGTGCTACTATTATCAATAACTATGGGTACGATTTCAAAAGTTGAGGATAGTGCATTTGCAACATTTGCGATACTACTAGAATGTGTTTTGCCTATATTAGCTCTAATTGCTTGTACATCAAAGGTGTCAATCGAGCCATCACCATTAGCGTCCACATGTTTGTTGTCGATGTTTCCTATTGAGGTAGATTGCCAATCTGAACAAGTTTGGGCAGTCCAAACGGTAGAAGTGTCAGCCCGAGCCACACCTGTAGTGTCAATGGAATACCCAAAGTACAACAAGTCCATACCATTAACGATCCCGTCATAGTTTAAATCTCCGGGCCATACACAATTATCGGAAAAGCTGACGTCTATAGCCGCAGAGGCGCTATTGCCGCAATAATCGGTTACAGAGACAGTGTATATTCCTGCTTCTGCTTGGCTGACAGCGACCGTTTTGGTATTGCTTATGCTATTGTTTTGAAAGCGCCAAGTGTAAGTAGCCATGTCGTTTATGCCGGCATCTAAAAGATTTGGTGTTTCGCAAAATAAAATAGAAGGCGGAAGATTAAGTTGGGTGGCGCTAGGATTTACCCTAATGACCTGATTGATACTATCCATGCAGGTAGAATCGTTGCTCGCGAAAAGGCTTACGATATGATCGCCTGCGGTGGTAAAGGTATGGGTAAAGTCAGTAGCAACACTTGCTGTATCCCCATTGATTTTCCATAGGTAATCTGTGGCAGCTGAGGAGCCATTGTTAAAGGTGACGGGGGTATTGGTACATATCGGATCTGGGATGGTAAAAGCGGTTAGGGCAATACAAGAAATAGGCTCATCAAAATAGAGCATTTTACTCCAAAGGTAAAGATCTTGATAGTTCTCCGTTCTGGTGATAAAGGCATTCGCGACTCGGCATTGATAATTGCCTGTTGCTAAGGCTCTATAACTATTGTCGCCTACTTTTGTTTCGACAGCTACGCCATCTTTGTACCATGTATAGGTATTGTTGGCCATGTTTCCTCCTGCATTGACATAAAATATATTGGCTACTTTATCCAACACTAGGCTGTCTTGAGGGGCATAGCGAAAATCATCTATCTGTAAATTAGCTGAAAAATGAGGCTGTATATCCTCGAAGTCATATTTGTTGTTGTCTAAATGCAGCACCTCCAAATCATGGCTTTGCTTAAAGTTGGGAATGTCGCCGTCTAATTCATTGTTGCTTAGCTTTAAATTATTTAAGTAATATAACCTAGAAAATTCTGGGATGTCTCCTGTCACTTGATTATTGGAATAATCGATACTTTGGAGATTAATCAAGCGATCAAAGTCATGTATGGGGCCAATGATAAGGTTATTGGATACATTGAGCACTTCTATGCCAGGGATATATCCAAAATTAGGGATGCTATCGAGTTGGTTGTTATGTAAAGTGAGAAAAGATAAATCCGGCATATTGTCAAAGTTGGGTACGGCTCCCGTTAGATTATTATCAGATAGAAGTAAAGCTTGAAGTTTAGGGAAATTGGAAAAATTAGGAATATCGCCTTCCAGTTCGTTATGGTCTAAATCTATACTTGTTAAGTTAGGTAGGTTGGGAAAGTCAGGAATGGTTCCCGTTATTCTATTATTACTTAAGATTATCCAGTTTAAAAAAGGAATAGAATCCAATAGGGGGAGTGGGCCATTTAGTTCATTGAAATTTAAGTCAATTCCACTAATTCTGGGAAGGCCACTAAAATTAGGAAGGGGACCACTTAGTTGATTGTGGTAAGCATAAAATGATTGTAATTCAGGCAAATCAAAATTGGGTATAGTACCTGTTAATTGATTCCTATATAAACTAAGATCAATTAAATTACGGCAGCTGTCGAGATTCGGAATTTGCCCCGTAAGTTGATTGTTGAACAATAGTAACATTCTAAGGTTAGTCAGATTACTAAAGTTGGGAATGGTATCACTTAGCTGGTTACCTGACATCC
>JAHDHB010000525.1 GCA_020631545.1 Saprospiraceae bacterium
TCAATCCTGAAACGGGTGAATTTGGGCCTGTGCCTACAACCGCTCGTTGGTATAAAGCGAACAACATCGGTTCTGTCGTTTTCGGTGAAGAAAACCTTGGAGAAGGTTCTTCTCGTGAACATGCCGCTATGGAGCCCCGCCACTTAGGCGTTATGGCTGTCATCGTAAAATCTTTTGCTCGAATTCACGAAACGAATTTGAAAAAGCAAGGAATGTTGGCACTGACTTTCGTCAATAAAGACGATTATGAATTAGTTCGCCAAGATGATAAGGTAAATATCCTAGGATTTGATACCTTTGCAGCAGGAAAGAATCTTACCGTCGAATTAGAACATGCCGATGGGACTAAAGATGCTTTCGAAGTAGCGCATACCTATAGCGACCAACAAGTCGATTGGGTAAGAGCAGGTTCTGCTTTGAATAAAATCCGTGAGGAACTTGGCGCTTAAGCCATTCGAAAGAAACTATAAACAGCAGGGAATGTAGTATTACTAACTAGAAGCTGATTTGAGTTATTATAAGAATCCCCATCAATGACATAATATTGGTGGGGGTTCTCCTTTTTTGGTAACTAACAAGTGAACTTTTGGCAAAACTTTGTAGAGGGCAGCAAGTATTCCACGCTAGGTAATCCTTCTTTTCTGTTTGCCCATAAAGAAAAGCTTCCCCTTGACCATCAAGCCTATTCGAACAAAAGATCGTATCTTTGTAAAATGAAAAAGCTTCCAGTCGGCATACAAGATTTCAATAAATTAATTACAGGGGGGTATCTTTATGTAGATAAAACAAAATCAATTGTCGAGCTACTTACTTCTGGAGAATACTATTTCCTAACACGTCCTCGTCGTTTTGGAAAATCTTTGTTACTTACTACCATTAAGGAAATTTTTGAAGGGAATAAAAAAGTTTTTAAGGGCTTATGGATAGAAAATAAATGGGATTGGAGCACTAAACATCCAGTCATTCACATTAGTTTTAATGGGATTGGCCACAAATTTATTGGTTTAGAAAAAGCCTTGAATGCAGAAGTCTATAAATTAGCACTCGAAAAAGGTTTTCAACTTTTAGAAGAAGGTTTTGTTCGAAGATTTCAAGAATTGATTGAAAAAACAGCTAAAAAACACGGTCAAGTCGTACTCCTAATTGATGAATACAACAAGCCTATTATTGACTACTTAGGAGAGAAGCAACTCCAACAGGCACAAGCGAATCAAGAGATTTTAAAATCTTTCTATTCCGTTCTCAAACCACTCGATAGTAAAATAAAATTCTTGCTCATAACTGGCGTTTCAAAATTCAGCAAAACTGGAATATTTTCTGAATTAAATAATCTTGCTGACATTACTTTAGAACGACGTTTTGCCAGTTTAACGGGATATACGCAGGAAGAATTAGATCATTATTTTGAACCTTTTAAAGACTTGGCTTGTGAGCAAAATGATTTAAATCGCGAACAACTCTCCGAAAAGTTAAAGCTATGGTATAATGGATACTCTTGGGATACAAAGACTTTTGTTTACAATCCGTTCTCTATCCTTCGCTTTTTCCAAGCATGTGATTTTATGAACTTTTGGTTTAGTACGGGTACGCCTACCTTCCTCATCAAGTTACTAAAAAAACGCTTTTACTATGACTTTGACGGAATTGAAATGGGACAAAGTGCTTTTGAAAGTCATGATATAAAATATATAGAAACCGATTCCCTCCTCTTTCAAACAGGTTATTTAACCTTAAAGGAAAAACGACGAAATATTTATCGGTTGGGTTATCCCAATTTAGAGGTAAAAGAAAGTATGCTACAGCATCTCATGGGGGCATTTAGGCATGGAGAATCCGGCAAAAGCAGTACCATAGCTTACTACATCGAAGAAGCTTTTAATAAGGGCGATTTAGAAGAGGTCTTTGATCGCATCAATAACATGTTTGCTAGTATTCCTTACGCTTTATTTGAAAAACAGCAAGAAAAATATTATCACTCCCTAGTCCATATCCTTTTTACGTACTTGGGTATTTACATCCAAAGTGAAGTCAATACTAGCAAAGGAAGGATTGATGCCGTCGTCCAAACCGACGACCACATTTACATCCTAGAGTTCAAACTCGACAAAAGTCCAGACCTTGCCATTCAACAAATCCAAGAAAAAGGCTATGCCGATAAATACTTGGATACCAATAAAAAAATCCTAGCTGTTGGTGTTTGCTTTGGTCGCAAGGAGAAGGAAATCATTGACTGGAAAGCTGTGGAAATAAAGACTAGTGAATAGCTCTAGTATTTCCGAGTAGAACCACTAGGGTCGTGTCAAGCTAAAAGTGGCGAGTAGCCTTTGAGAGATTTTTTCATTAGACGAAGAAAAAATTCTTTGCATAGCAGTAGCTACAGAAATAATTTTTGATGAAGTATAATGAAAAAATATCCAAAAGATGCCGACATTTTAAACTTGACACGCCCCTAATCTTCCTCCTTTTCCCCTCCGCCATTCAATTCCTCCAATCGCTTTATCCTTGCCTCTAGAGGATTATTAAAATTCGAGGTGACTTTTGATTTCACCTCCCAAGCCTCTAGGACTTCCTTTATGGATAAGATCTGCTCACTACTGACTAGGCTATTATCAAACGATAGTTTTACTTTTTTCTTAGGGATATCTACGGAAATTCGAGCAGCTACCACACCATAAGATTTTGTAACAACAACGCAAAGACTACCATTTACAGCTTCTTTGATGCTTTTAATAGGCGTACAGCAAAGATAATCACCAGTACTAAACGTCGGCGCCATATGGTTATTTGGCAACTGGAAAGTACGGTACAATCCAGAAGTACCAGGAAACCGAACGACACGCACAGCATGTAAAAGCTCTAAATTCCACTTCTTAGTCATGACAGCATCCACATAAGCCCCTTGTAATTCAACGGGAATCACCATATTCGAGCTTTCTAAGGAAAGCGGCCCTAAAGCCTCGGTGAGTAAGTACAAAATAGAATCACCACCTTCTTCTTTGGAAAGAAGATAGGTAATATGCGCTTCCGAGATCTGCATGGGAGGTTTACCGAAAAACAACCAAAAGGGATTTAATCGATAGATTTCCATTAGTTTACGAAGCATGTCCGTTGAGATTCTGACCTTGCCTCTTTCTGCGTCAGACATCGACGATTGGGTACCGCCTATGACGTCGCTCATTTTTTCTTGTGACCCAACAACTGTCTTTCTAAATTTTTTGAGTCGGCTACCTTCATCTCTATTCATGGATATTTTCCATTTTTTAGTGAAAAATGTTTTTCCCAACGGGTTTTTTCCATACATTTGCATATGTATAACGATAGCAAGCCAAAATGGAAGAACTTTCAACCTTCTATTCACTCTTGATCAGCGAATAGCTTGGATGAAGGATTCTGCTTTACACAGTTCCATTAGGCCAGATATTGTTATCAACCAAAACAGCCTATAGAGTTTGTCCAAAAGGAAATAGCTTCGACACTTAACAACTTTCCTGCGGACAAATTCTTAGGCATATGGGAATCTGCAAATATAATCGGATTTCTATAAATTTTCTATTTTTTGGACTATTGTAAATTCGGATTTTATCCATATCGGTGTTTTTAGGGTCGAAAAGGAGGAAAATCAAGGGCTAGCAGCTATACTTTCACAAAAAACGTACACCGAGGCACTTGCATTGATAGCCGATAAGAGGAACAAATAATCGGTCTATTTAATGGCCTCATCTGGCTAATAGTGTACTAGGCGGCAGACAATTTCAGCAAGCAAAATCTCTAGGAAGATAAAAGGGAACTACCTGTGTTGCGCAGGTTTTTACATCATCCACCTCTCCTTTTTCTATCTTTGATGAGCGCGGTGTTTTTGGATGTCGCCTTTTTTGTTAGCGGCCTACATTCTTTCACTAATTGAGTAGGAAAGCTAGTACCGAACAAAAAAAAGCAGGATTACCGATATACCGATAATCCTGCTCAACTTTAAACGTCAAAATTGCTTTTAGCGCTTAAAAACTTCGATGTATTTTTTCTTCACGACCAAATCCGTGAATTTTCCTTTAAAGCGTGTAGCGCGTACCATGTGGTTATCAATCCAATGATAATTTCCACCGCGCGGCTTATTTAATAACAGGTGATGGTATTTAAAGCCGTGCTTTTTCAACCAAAACTCTGTAATCTCCTTGTGATCATCCGTTCTAGAGGTGAAAAAAGTAATGATGTGACCTTCATCATACCATTTATTTAGAATCTCCAAGGCATCTGGGTAAGGCTCTACCGTTCCCATACGCTCTGGCTCTTCATTCGGTACATCATCACAGACAGTACCGTCAATATCAATAAGATAGTTTTTCACACCTTCTGCTAGTTGGGGGCTAATCAATTTCCCATCTTCTCCAAAAGCCTGATGTAACTCGTGGTTCTTATCCATTATATCTTTTTTTCAGGGCAAACAAAAGGGTAGCCCCAGCATTAGTAAGTTAGCGTCAAAGGTACAAAAACAAGGCCGTTTCATAAGAAGAACAAACCATAAAAAATTGTTAAGAAGACAGCACCTCGCTCCTAACACCTGAATTCCTCGCCTTTCTATTGAAGCCTATTCACCCAAATTCATAGCTCCTTGCAAGGGCTTTATCCTAGGAGACAATGCACAACAATTTTTTTGTAAAAAAAATAAAAAGTCCTATACTATGTGCTGCCATTTTGTTGTTTTTTAAACACGAAACTACAAGTAGAGGCTTTGAATTACAGGTCGTTGCAAAGGTTTTTTGGGCCGTTTTTTCGAAGAATAACAGTAGACGTTTTTCACGCTTAATT
>JAHDHB010000526.1 GCA_020631545.1 Saprospiraceae bacterium
ATTTTGGCAATATTGCGTACGATAAAATCCAAGTATTCCATTCCTACCTCATCAAGTACATGCTGGTAGCGTCTTTTTAATAGCGAACTAAAAGAACTGATGGTTCTAAGCGGTTCTTTCAAATCATGAGAAGCTGCAAAAGTGAATCTTTGAAGTGCTTCATTATGGCTTTTGAGTTGATCGCGTTGTACTTTTAGTTCTTTTCTCTTCTTTTTTTGCCAAAAAGAAAAAAAGTAGATTACTGAAAAAAAGAACGTTACAATAAAATACCAGCTACCGAGTAATAAGCATTGTTCCTCATTCAGTTCGTACGCTTTTTTGTAAGCAAGGCCAATGGTGAAATGAGCGCCAAAATGAGTAAAGGAAGTCGTTAAGAAATCCTCTTCCGAGAGTTGGTCATAATTTTGGTAAAACTCGGCGTCCTTCAAGGTGTTGTAGACTTTAGTCCCATCATGTACGGTGTAGCGGTCGAAATAAACTTCATTATTGCACGAAAATTTATACACGAAATCTTTAGAGGTTGGATGTAAGTATATTTCATCAATGATAGCTTTGAAATCAATGATTGGGGCAAAATATCCTACGGATTCGCCCATTTTTTGGAGACGAAAATTGAGGGGAATCCCTACCCAGCCTTCTACTAAATTTATTGGAGGAAACAAACGCAATTCATCGGTTTCCATAAGTTTATTTAGACGGTCTATTTCTTTGGGTTCTCGAATCGTTGCCACTGATTCTCCAGCTAGTTCATTCGCATTAATCGCAGTATTCGTTACAGAATAGTGAAAAATATGATTTTTATCTAGGTAAGATATGACCAAAGAATCATGGAAATTCATTCCTTTTAATTGTGTACGAAGAAAAGATTGAACCTCTTGGGCATTTGGAATAGACTCCATGGATTCTACCTGATTGCGAATCCCATTGACTAGCAATGCAAATTTGTCCAACTCTTTTTTAAAGGAAGTTGTGGCCAATTGGCTGGCTATTTTTCTTTGAATTTTACGATTTTCTAAACCACTCTGTATCATATTTCTTCCTGTCCAATGGATAAAGGCTATGCTTATCACAAAGGCTATAATCGTTAGCAGTATCCAAACGGTATAGGATGATATACGTTTTGATGGCATGAAATACAAGGGATTATTAAATGCTTGAAGTATAGGGTAGTCTTAGTTTATACGTTTTTTAGGGGAAAATGATTGTTTAAAGTTTGAAAAAAAATCCTTTGGATATTGTTCAATTCTTAGTGTTGTTCTAGGGGGAGTATGGATTTTGCAAAAAGCTTCTTGTTTTTTATCTTTTTTCTTAAAGATTTTAGGATTTTGTAAGATAATAATATTTTTTAGAAATTACTTATGTTTTGAATTCTATTTGTAAGGTTTTAATTTGCTGTGATTTGAAAAATGTAATATATTTACTGTTAAAGCGTTGAGAGTTTGTGCCTCAGTTTTGCACTGAGGTGTTAAGTTAAAAATGGCGGTATCTTTTGGAGTTCTTCCATTATCCTTCATCAAAAATTATTTCCTCAACAGGAACTATGATAGTTCACTAGTCTGGAAAGAATTTTTTCTTCATCTAATGAAAAAACCGTTTAAAAGTTAGCGCCATTTTTAAATTGAGTAGAACCACTAGTGTGGTGGTTGGACAATGACGACAGGACTAAAACCGTAGCCTTCTTTGTTATTATCCCCAAAGTGAATTTTGAACTTTGTCACACCTGATGGATCTTGTACGAGATGGCCTATTCTTGCCATGGGAGTAATAATTGTTTTGTTTTGGTGTGTAGCCGTCATGAATCTTAATTCGATGATTTTTTCTAGGCCGTCATCTGTTTTGAATCGTTTAAACTGTACTTTCTTTTGGGCAATATAGTCCTCCAAAGTATCTGAAAGTTGCTCTAAAATACTTGAATTAGGAGAAAGAATCAATCCGCTTCCTGCTGCGCCCCATTTATGTTTCCAAACAAAATCGTCAAATTTTAACGTGCCATTTTGAAAGTCTTGAGCAACTTCAGACAGTTCAAAACATGTTGGGTTATAAGGATGCCGAATATAGGGGGAAAGTCGTTTTGAGACTTCATAAAGTTTAATCGGATGATTGATGAACTTTAGGGAATCATATTTTTTATCAAAGCGAAATTTCCACAGCGCATTATTTTGGGGATAATTATCTTCAAATAGTGCTTCCGACAATAAAATTCGATTATAGAAACGATTGATTTTTATAGATTGTTCCTCTTTTGAATAATAAAGAGTGCCTTCTTTTTCAACAATATCGGCCATATCAACAATGTCAATAGGGATATTTAATTCTTGTTGAGTAGCATAAAACTCGAAGTTTGTTTTTTGGCTTGCTACATACCTATCCGTAATAATAAGGCCTTCGGTTTCCCCGCCACCTATTATATTATCATAGAGTTGTATAAAGTCTTCCCAAGTAGTGGATGGCTTATCAGCGAAAATATAGGCATTACTTAGCGATAGGTTATCTAATAAGATTTTGTTAAGTTTGGCAGTGCTAATAGGGTATGTCGAAATAGCTTGAAATTCAATGTTTTGTAAAGTATGTTCGGTAACGGCCATATCAAAGCTGGCAAGGGAGAAATTTCCGTTTAATTCCGTTGGGAGTAAATTCTCAGCACAAGGAGCAAAACCTTCTGGTGCAGGAAGTTCTGGGACATTATTCTCCACGATACTTTGTGTTATTTCTTCAATAAACTGGATGAAATTATTCGATATTTCTTGACTAATTTCTACATAATAATTAGCTATCCTCATTCTATCACCATTTTCAAAATGATACTGATTAGCGAATACCTCCACCATCTTTTTGTAGATTGGATCGGGAATACGTTTTAGAAAAATACCTTCCATATGTTGTTTGGGTTGTCTCGGTTAATGGGTTAAAAAAATGATTTTAAGTGGAAACTTCTGCTGTAGTCGTGAAAGCATAATGGTTTAAAAAACCATCCATACCTTCTTTTTTAAAAATCCTTATTGCTTCATCGGCAGGGGAGCTTTGAGTAGCCAAACGTAGGTACAAAGGCTTCAAAAATTCTTCTTCACCTAAATTTCTTTTTAGCAAGCCCTCTTTGGCAACTTCTAGTACTTTGCTTACTAGTGGAAGAATACTTTTGCCTTCTATTTTGCTCTTAAAAGTATGCTGTAGGGCACCAAGGCGTATTTGTTTCCAAATTTCCCAAGGATGAGCATCCATCAATTTTTTGGCTTCCTCTAAATTGGATAAAATTCCAAGCGTCATGGCGGTTGGTGCTAGAGATGCGTTGGGAGGTTGTTGGCAGCACATACGGCTCTCAATGGTACCTAATTTAGGAACCAAACGAGCATTAAAGTAGCAAAAAGAGTTCAAGTAGTGAAGATCTGCTGTTTTTGGTTGAATAATCACTTCATCCCCTTCTAGGGTTTTTCCTATTGCTGGAGATTTGTTGAGCATGAATGAATGGTAAGAGGATTTATTCGTAATTTGAATAAGTTTTTTACGCTCTATTAGCATCGTTTTAAAGCTGAGTAAGTACTTTAAATAATGATTCGTATCGCGAAATTTAGGAGGAATTCCCATTTGTTTTGTACGGTCAGGATAGCAATATTGCCAAAAAACTTCTCGGTACGCTTTATATTTAGCTTGGATATTCCCTTTCCAAATTGGTGAGTTTGCATGTAAAATAATATGTATTCCTGATAAGGCATTTAAGACATTAACGGCGTTGATCATTTCATTTTGCTCAATATCTATGTGGCATTGATTGGAAGCCGTAATGGTGAGCAAATGAGCATCAACGCCTTCTTTTTTTGGAATATACCTATTAGGAGAAAAGTTTTCGATGAATAAATAGCGCTCTTTCGGCATAAGTAGTTTGCGAGAGGGCGGCGTAATAGGTTGAATACCGTATCCCAGTATTTTACAATCTTGCGTGTCAAAATAGGCCACTAATAAATTCATGAGTTCCGATAAAGACTGCTGTAGGAGATGTAAATTGTCTTGAGGAGCAAGGATAACCTCAAGCGTGCTATAACCAACATCTGTCATGACTGTATCAAGATGATACGTGAACTTTTCTGCGCTCTTTTTGTTAACTTTTACAGCACTAGTGATAAGGTTAGAACTATCAGTTTTTTTTAGGTGAAATCCTTTTGTTCTAAGGTATTCAAACATCTTTTCTACGACGGATATTTTTATGGCTTCACCTGTTTGGGATACTAGTGGTAGTTCCATTTCTATCCCTATTCCTTTTGAGTTGAGTTGATTGCGATTCGCTTTAAATTTTTTGGTAAACTCCGTGAGTAACTCTTGATACTGCATGTAATGTTGTTTGCTAAAAGTGTTGGGTTTGGTTTGGGGTGCATACATTTACCTCGTTGGGTAAAATCTTGAATTCTACGGCTTTGCCGCGATGTAATACTATTTTTTAAGTTAAGGGAATTGTAAGTTTTATCCTACTAAAACAGTGTATTTATTTAAGTATATATGTAGTGTTATTTTGTTTTGTTGCCATTCTCTGCTGTTAATGATGGTGAAATATTTATAAATGAAAGGACTACTTAAAGGGGGCGTCTAGTTTTCGCCTTAAACTTGTATATTTTATTTTAACAAGAGGATCGTTCTCTTTAATTGTATTCAATAACAATGACTTAATAAACTAAACATTCCATCTTTAACAAGGGTGCTGTGAGGGATTTTTAAAACCGAAGCTTCCAAATTATATTTTTCCAAACA
Organism: Saprospiraceae bacterium; assembly: GCA_020631545.1. GTDB lineage: Bacteria > Bacteroidota > Bacteroidia > Chitinophagales > Saprospiraceae > JAHDHB01. Next base: position 4,738 of record JAHDHB010000526.1, read on the forward strand.
ACTACCTAGAGCTAAGTATTATTCAGCATCCATCTTTTTAGAGTAGAC
>JAHDHB010000527.1 GCA_020631545.1 Saprospiraceae bacterium
TAAAATCCTGTTCCCGTTGAGGGAGTGCGGGTTCGATTCCCGCTCCAGGTACACTGTGAACCAGTGATTTAGAAGCTTCGGACGTTGTTCGAGGCTTTTTTGTCTTGTGGGAGGTACAACATGGGTACAACAAAATAAAATATACTAACCCTAGGCTAGTAATACCCTTTCCCCGCTACACAATGCCTTACCCCACCCCTAGGATCTTCCATGTCTCCGATATATCTAGGAATCACATGGCAATGAAAATGAAATACTGTCTGCCCTGCTGCAGCTCCACAGTTCATGCCGATGTTATATCCATCAGGTTGACCATCTAGCTCAATTATCTTTTTTGCCTTGACAATCATTCTAGGAAACTCCATTTGCTCTTCCAGAGACAAAGAGAAAAAATCTACCTTAGGAGACTTGGATATGATAAGTAGATGATTTGGAGATACAGGGTAGGCATCTTTGATGATAACAAACCTTTCACTTTCATATATGCGCCGGTCTTGAGCGATTTCTAGAAAAGGATTTTGCATTGTTATTATGCTTTATTACATTTAGCTCTTTCTAAGAGCAAACTAACAAAGATTTAAACAATAAAAATGAACCCTTACTTAGAATTCACCCAAACTCTAGGAAAATTACGTGAATCATCCCGCCATGCGGTGATTGACGGCTTAGCTTCCCACTTAGATGACTTTAAAAAATACCTCCACGTTGAAAGAGAGGTTGAGCGGAAATTAAAATCCATTATTTCCCAAAGTGCAAAGCTAGACAAGCCTCAACTGATTTTAGTGTGTGGAAATGTTGGCGACGGAAAATCCCATATTCTTTCTCACTTGAGAAGTGAAATGAAGAAGGATTTTGAAAATTTTGAGATTCATAATGATGCGACCGAAGCTCATAATCCAAGTGAATCTTTCATCGATACACTTCAAAAAGTCTTATCCCCTTTTTCTGATAATAACTTGGGTAAGTGTACTTCCAAACTAATTTTGGCTGTCAACTTGGGAACTTTAAGTAATTTTCTAAACGCAACTAACGACAATTTCCTTAAACTGGAAGAATTTGTAGAAGAAAATGGAGTACTAGAGCCCTCTGATGTTCAAGGCGATGACTTCAAAGCTAACTCGGCATTTCAATACGTGAATTTCACGGATTACCAACTCTACGAATTATCACAAGAAGGGGCACAATCCGAAGTAATTGAGCATTTGCTATCAAAGGTTTTTAGTAACAATCCTAAAAACCCTATTTATATAACGTTTCACCGATTAAAGACCGCAATTGGTGATAACGCCTCATGTCCCATAGTCTACAATTACGAGTTTATGATGAATCCAGACAACCGTAAAAAGTTAGTGGATTTAATAATAATGTCAATTGTAAAAAGAAAAGGGATTAGTTCATTGAGGGCCATTTTAAATTTCATCTTTGACATTATTATCCCTAATGATTTCAAGATGATTTCTGATTCGCAATACTTCAAGAAAATCGGCAAAATACAACCTGAGGATTTCATTACAAGTATACTCCCCAATTATATTTTTGAGAACCCTTCTCTTTCCCCTATTTTTGAAATGCTCGCAAAGGAAGACCCTTGTAATAAAAGGAGCGAGATTAGTGACGATTTAGTTTTAAAAGGGCTAAACTCACAAAATAGACAAGCCTTTTTTAATGAGTATCTATCAAGTCGACTTATGGGAAGTCAAGGAATGGCTATGATCTCGAATTTATCGGGTGCCCAAAATATTCGAAATCTAATGGCGACTACGATAAAGCGCCTACTCTTTTTTGAATGTAAGGAAAAATATGAACTATCAGATTTATATTACGATAGCTACATCCAATTCCTATATCAAACTAATGCAGGAATAAGGTTAGGATACACTGAATTATTTCGGTTAGTCAGTGAGGCAATTCAAAAATGGAATGGAAATCCGAACGATAGGAAATCCACTATTATGGATATTGGAATTGGGCAAAAGAAATATCGTATTCTACAAAAGTTCGACCCACCAAAACCTAAATTTTCATTAGAAAACCAAGATGGTATTATTCGAAAATTTCATCCCCAATTGAAATTGGATTTCATTTTGAAATCAGGTGAAGATATTTCCTTGTTTATAGACTCAGGATTATTGGAACTACTTATTAAAGTGCGTAACGGATATCGCCCAAACAAACTGGATAAAAATAGCTACATCAACTTTGTAAGTTTCAGAAAAACCATTGTAGGTGTAAACAATCAAGAAGAAGAAATAAGTATTGATGAGGTAAATATTGGTAAAGCAATTGACTACAGATTCTCAAAAGCTACTTATTCCGAAGGTTATAAATTTGAAGTATATTAAAATGAAGATTTCAGAAATAAATCTTGATGAATCCAATCCCTTAAAAACAGGGCTAAAGGATAGGCATCTTGATAAAAAAGAAAAATTTAAACACATAAATGGAATACAATATAAATTGCTTCCATTTAATACAAAGTGGTATGCGAACTATTCAGATGAATTCTCATACTTCGATGGAATCCTAGGAGAGGCTATTCGCTGTTCGATCAAAAAGGATTTATCTAAAGACCTCATAAATGAGCACGACTATAATACCACGTTGAAAAATCGAATTATTGATGCCGCTGTCAAAAAGACCGAAATTGATGAAGGCCAAGAGAGCCATTTCAGGAATCTTCTTTCAGAATTGTTTTTTGATGGTAATCGTTTGTTCCGATTTGATGAATCAACTCTACCCTACCTTTCTTTTAAGCATGGCAAGAAGAAAGTTAAAGAAATTGCTGATTTTATTTACGACCTTTTCCTAAAAGGAAATTACCATTACAACACCAATGAAATCGAAGATAAAAAAGAAAACCTATTACATCAGTTAATGTCAGAATCCCTTCCAAAGTTGATAGAGAGAAGACATACCCCTAATGAATACTTGGTCTGGGAAAACTCAATAATATCCTACTTTAAACTAGACTTTAACCTATTACGCAAAAACCAAAAGGATTTCCTAAAGTATATCTCTCCGCTTCTCAAATATTATTACTTCATTTATGTAGCTCAAGTTGCTATGAAACTTGGAGACTTTTTTACGGAAGGAAAACATGATATTTTTTTCCTCCTAGAGAATGAACAAACCTCTAGATCAAGGGAAGGATTTAGATCGGGGTGGAATATGTTGGAAGATCGAATTAAGCAACTTTTCTCCCATGTCTGTACATTAGAGATGCTTAATTATATTAAAATCAACGGAACTACGTTAGGTAGTTATAGAGAGATGTCAAAAAAGTATAATTCTCTCAATGAAGAATCCCAGGAAAAATTACTTGACAAGGTTTCTATTCTAATCAAATTTTATCAAGAAAAAATAAAACCGATTACGGGATGGGATGAATGTTTTTCTCAATTGAAGATGAAGCCCAACTATAAAAATGCCAAGTCTCCTTTTGATAAGTTGGTATATAAGTTTTGGTATATGGTAGATTTCCAATTCCAAAACTCAGGTAGAAAAGCCAGGTATGATGACTACAGTAGTTGGTTTATCGAATACGCTAAAGCCAACTTCATAAAACGTCGCGGCAGGGTTGGTTACACTCTAAAGCTAGAGCAGGAAATGCTCTTATTCATGACCAAACTTTGTGTAGGAGAAGAAGATAAAATCAGACTAAAGACCCTTTGGGACAGACTAGCTGATCGAGGAATTCACCTTGACGAAACCTCTAAAATAGGAGTTGTCGAAATTTTTGAAAAAATTAATTTATTAGAGAAAAAAAGTGATAGTGGAGATGCACAATTCGTCAGATCAATTTTATAAATATTTAGCTAATATCATTCTTGACTTTTTCAGTAAATCAAGCTTGGAAGGAGGTGAACGATATCGCTTTTTCATGGAAGAAAAAGGTGCTATAAAATCCTTATATAACGAAATATACGACTTAGCGAAACATAAGGTAAATCCCTTCACCTATAAACACCCTAAAGGAGCAGAACCCTATCAAACTTATTCCATCTCATTTTCGGGACAAAAGGTAATAGTTGTTGTTGCCGAGGAAAACGTTAGTGAAAATTTCATCGTTACACTACGAAATGAAGTAGCTGCCCAGAAAGATGATTTCGATGGGGCTAGTCTCCTAGTCTTATATGGAGTTAGACTTGATAGTATAGATAAAGGAAGTGAAGACCTATCTAAAGCAGGAATGCCATTAAACCTAGGGTACTTACGTCAACAACTATCATCCCAAATTAAGCATGATAAAACCCTCAAGGCTCATGAAAAAGAAATTTTAGATTTTGCTTTAGATAAAATGGAGCAAGCGTTAGCCATAAGCAGTTATTCCATTTTTGATTATTCGGGAATAGTTTCAACACTTAATAAAGGGAAGATAAATATCGAAGATTACCAAGAGCTAGGCTTATTTCCCCATAAAGAATTAGAAACGATTTCTGATTCTGCTATATTAAAGCGGAAAATAGAGCTAAACAACCATCGCTTCGAGGAGATAGAACATATATTTAAGCACGGAGACTCTTCCTCTGACTTAGACAGACTTTTAACCGAGAATGGCGTAAAAGTCTTAAACGACTGCCCTGGCAATGAATGGAAATTAACGGATTTTGGAAAGATTGATGAATGGGTGGAAAAACGTAAGGAGGACACACCTATGAAGTTTATTGGAGACCCACCTTATGATTGTACCTTACCAGAAGTAAATGTATTCGGACGTGCGGATGGTCACACAAAGGCTCAGAA
>JAHDHB010000528.1 GCA_020631545.1 Saprospiraceae bacterium
CCGAATACGAGAATCCTGAGCAAGAGACTAACGAATAGCCAAAACAATAAACCATGCACCTAAAAAAACTCCTAGTTCAATTCGATTATGTTCTAAAGCCGCAAGGCTTACAAAGCTTTCGCGGATCGGTCGAAGATTATGCAGGTCGTTAGAATGAGTTGTTTCCTGAGATTAAAAAAACGAAGAGAGCGTTTGATTATCGTTGTTCATTGATAGAATAAAAGGTAATGGCACTAGTTTTTGCAGCGAAACACCTGCATTATTCAATAAGAATGCAAGGTACGTGCATTTTCTTTGAATTCATAGCTAGGAAAGAGAACGCAAAGCGTTGGCGTGTTCCAGCACTTGTGCCTTGCTGTACCAACTAAAAAAAGCTCAAGACCAAAGGCATTGAGCTTTTTAATTTTTTTGAACTTCGCCAATTACTGCTTAACCACCTTCTTCACGAGGTCATTGATCTTAACAAAGTAAATACCAGCAGGTAAGTCGCTCAAATCCAAGTTTTGAAGAGCTCTAGGTACTTCCATGAATTGATGGATGCGGCCTTGTACATCAAGTAGTTGTACTTGATTCGCATTAGAAGTCGCTTTGGTCAAATCTAGTGTAACCATTTGTGTTGTAACCGTAGGATAAACAAGGATTTGGGTATCCTGAATCAAGGAAGAAACGGTACTTGGTGTCGTCATGCAAAGCAGTAAATCGGCCATTTCAACATTACTTTCTGTAAGATTGGCTGTACTTGCTTGTAGGGCATAGTTATAATTGTTTGCCCAACTAGAAAGCGAAAAGTTAGTATAAGTAGTAGGCAATTCAGATAAAACTGGCTGAGAATAATGACAATCAACGGTATCTAAAGAAGAAGCGACCTTAGAAAGAACAAGATCATTTTGATTGATTGTTCCTGTCGTATTATAGCTTAAGGTACTACCAGCAAGGATTAAATCATTGCCATCTCCAAGAAGTCGAGGATAAGATTCATCTTCATTACCTTCCAGTTTAGTCGATTTCAAGGCATCTCCATTATCCAAGTCAAATTCTAGGAGCATGAGATTGCCGTTTCCAGAGCTAGCAATGAAGACCGTATTATTGGCAGATAAATGAATATTACTACCACCATTATTACTATTGTCAATATTATATCGACGATTAAAAATCAGTGAAAAATCTGCTGCCACCCTAGTAATCAATACATCTGAATCCCCGGAGTAGGTAGGAGTAGAACCACTAAAAAAGATAAAACCACCATCAGGAAGCTGTTTAATGGCTCGAATACCTCCATTTCGAGCATGAGCAAATCCTTGATGACTCATCACTGCACCAGTACTCGAATTTAACTTTACAAAATAAGGATCATGATAACTTCCTCCACCCGAAAGTGCTCGACTCAGACCACCTAGAAGAATATTACCATCAGCTTGTACGAGTACCTTCGTTGGCCAGTCATTTTGTGTTTGTCCTGGTTCTCCACATACCGTCGTCCAATCAATATTTCCATTCGATAAAACACGAAGGGTTAAAAAATCATAGAAAATATTGTTTCCCGTGTGCTGCCTAGCAGCAACGATAAAACTTTCATCAGCTAAAAGGGTCATCGACAAAGCTTGGTTATAATAAGCTGTATTATCATAGCTTTTAGCCCAATCTATTGTCAAGTCAGCATTTAATTTCATACAAAGAATGGCTGATTTATTCGTCGTGTTGACGCTATTAGCAACAGCATAAAGACCTCCTGAAGGTAACTCCGCCATCGAATTGATATTAATAGAAGCATTGGCGTCTTCATAAACACGTTGTTGGGTAACATTAAAATTACCATCTGTACGATAGACAAACAACTTGTTTGTTGTTCCAAGAATATTGCCATATACGATGTATCCACCATCTTTACTTTTGAGAATACCTCTAAGGGATTCATCAAGATTACTACCAATGACTCTTGTATCTTGCCCAAAGATGGTTAAAGGCATCAAAAATAAAAATAGAAGAATAGTTTTAAAATAGTTGAATTGGTTCATTGAACTTGATTTTTTGTAAATAGCTTTCTCCGCATAATGCATAAGATGAATGCAAGGAAAAAATCTACTAGTAAATGATTGATAAGTGTTTGATTCACAGGAGGAACTCAATAGCGTCAATTTTTTTAGTAGGTAACAATGATTGACTTGTCGTAGAGTTTACTTGATTGTCAAGGCTTAAGATGGCGCATTTTGCCAAATGAATTTTAGCTATTTACTATAGTTAATAATGTTTGCAGGAGCTATTATTTAGCTTGCCAAAAGTACTATTTTAACTTCAAAATAGCAATAAAGAATTTACTTTTGCCCGTCATATTTTTTTATGATATGCTTCTTTGTTTAGGAAACTGAGCATTGTAAAAATGAAGGGAATGAGGAAGCGTTTACTAAAATAGACTTATGAATACCTTTAGCTAAGTTGGATCGCAAGGCTGAATCCGCCACCTTAGCATAAGCTCACCTAGTCATCTATGCGATATCTAGAAGAACTAAAGTCATATGTTTTAAATCTCAGGGATTGTCCCCAAATTTGAAATCAAAAGAAACTCCACAATAGCTTCTATAACAGTGTTTTGAGTTGTGTGCTGGTTGATATTTTTTACGATACCTATTTTAGGATGACAAGGTCAAGAGATTTAAATAGTTAGGTGTACTTCTTACATTTTATTGACACCAATGTTCGTTTTACTACAAAAGCTAGGGAAAAAATAGTATCTTGAACGCCCTGTTCTGGGGGGAATATACCCAACTAGCTAAAACATAATACTCAGTAAATGGAAAATATAAATGGTGTAGTTGTCCGATTGTTTGTGGCAACTGATCAACGAAATTGGAGGGCAGTAGAGCAGTGTTTTGCTCCTAAAGTTACCGTTGACTTTTCATCAATGAACGGTAGTCCTGCAAGTCTCCTAACGCGCCAAGAACTTGTTCAAAGCTGGAAAGCAGTGCTTCCTGGTTTTGAAAGTACCCACCATCAATTGGGGAATTTTATTACGACGGCTAAATCAGATTCCGCGCACGTCTTTTGTTACGTAACCGCTAGTCACTACCTCCCGCATGAAGACGGAAGTCTTTGGACTGTAGTAGGCTCCTACGATTTTGATTTAACAAAAAATAGAAGTCGGCAATGGGAAATCACCAAGATGGCATTCAACTTTAAATATCAGGCAGGAAATACGGATTTACCTGCTCTTATTTGATTTTGAAAAAAGCATTTTATCATTCAAAAAGGAGGAACAACCGAACGTTGATCCTCCTTTTTTACATTTAATTTGTTAGATAATAAGTGCTTTATTTATAAGCAATTGCGGCACTAGTTGGGCCTGTTAAAGAGAGGAGTTCTGTAGATTTGAAACCGACTTGTTTTGTCCATGAACAAAAATCATCAAAGGAATAATCAAAGCCATCGCCCGTTTCGATAAGCATATTTAAGCTCATCATCATTCCAAAAGCATTTTGCTTTCGTTCATTATCAATGATAGCCTCAATGGCAATAAACGCACCTCCTACCGGTAAGGCATCGTAGGCCTTTTTGATCAGCTTGAGTTTATTTTCCTCATTCCAATCATGCAAAATATTTCCCATAGCCACAACATCCGCTTTAGGAAGGTCTTTTGCGAAAAAGTCACCACTGACCGCTTTTACGCGATCTTCCAGTTGGTACTGTTGTATCGTTTCGTTGGCTATCGGTTCCACAGGCGGCAAGTCTAGCGTGGTGCAAGTCATATGAGGCTGATGCGTAGCGACTAATAAGGACAAAACGCCAGCAGAACCCCCAGCATCCAAGAAGGTTTTATACTTGGAAAAGTCAAAACTTTGCGCTAGCGCCATGAAATTCCCCACTTGCATTCCCGTCATTGCATTTACAAAACCTTTCAAGAGTAGAGGATTCTTGTATAGCGTTTCAAAAACGGGTTCGCCACCTTCCTTTACTTCATTCTGAGCCAGTCCGGTTGTGAGGCCATCGCCTAGCGTATCCCAAAACCGGTACAAGCGGTTGTTCATCATCTCCAAGATTCCACCGATATAAGAAGGCTTTGCCTTATCTAGAAAAGTAGCTGTATCTATGCTATTGGAGTAGGTAGCCGTTTCTAGTAAACCCTTTCGATTTAGAAACCCAAAAGAAGCGAGGACATCCAAAAAATCATAAAGATGTCTATCCGAACAGTTCAATTTTAAGATAGCGCGAACCTCTTTTGCCCTGAGGCTGCCTTTTTCTTCTAGTATCGTAAATAATTGAAAATTAACTGCCGTCAATAAAATTTTTGATGCAAAAAATCCGGAGCCTATTTCCATGATTTTTGCGGGAGAAGGTTGGTGTGCCATTGCTGTGTATTTGTTCAATGCCTACTCTAGTTGGTTTTCGGCTGCCCCAATAGTATTTTTAGTGCTTAATAGAAAAAGCCGTTATCCTTCACATTATAACTAAAGATAATGAAAAAAAAAGGTTCTTATCTTATGCAGGAATTACGAAATTGACATTTTTGTAATTTTTATTTATTCTTTTGTGAATTTAAATCAAATCATAGGATTCTAAAAAATGCTTAAAGGGAATTGATACCTTTTAGCACTTCCATTTTTCATAAAACGCTATAGGTATGATTGTTTTAAAATAACTAGTGTCTGACCGAAAAGGTATTTTTTTTCCCATCGCTAGTCATCGGTTGAAGGCAAAACGCTATGTCCATCCCGTATTGCTAGAATGTTTGGTGTTTTTACTTGAAAA
>JAHDHB010000529.1 GCA_020631545.1 Saprospiraceae bacterium
TGGTGGCTTATTTTACGAACCAAGGGGTTGAAACCCCTTGCTATAGAACCTCGAAGGCTACCGCCTTCTCTTGCGAACACCCGATAGCTTGTTATTGTTTTTGCAAACCGAGAATTGCTGATTAAAATCACGTCAAAACTTATTTGTCTTAAATCTCTTATAGGGTTCAAAATAAGCCAAAACGGTCAATTCCTAATTCGTCATTCCTAATTCTTAACTAATAACGATGTATCAAAAAACAAATGCTCCTTCCTGCGTTGGTCATAAGCCTTAATGTCCTCCATCTTACTCCTAATGTAATCCAAATCACTCATTCCCTCCAACAAACACTGCTTATAATAAGGCTTAAGATCAAACCGAATAGGGGAGTGGTTGGGTACAAGTAACTGCTGTTCCTCTAGTAAAACCTCAATCCGATAATCCTCCCGATGAGCTTCCCCTAAAATCTCTTCCACCAATTCCGCCGAAATGGTAAGCGGTAAAAGGCCATTTTTCAAAGCATTATTATAAAAAATAGTCGCAAAACTAGGGGCAATCAAGACCCGAAAGCCCCAATCTTTCAGCGCCCAAACGGCGTGTTCTCTACTCGAACCACAACCAAAATTCTCTTGTGCTACAAGTATTTTCCGTTTAGGAAACTGCTCTAAAGCAAGAAAATCAGGATGTTTAGAGGTTCGTACATTATAAAACAAACCATCGCCCAAACCACTTTGGCCAATCGTTTTTGTCCTAGCAGCAGGAATAATGACATCGGTATCGATATGGCTTTTGGGGATGCCGACGCAAGCATCGGTTATATTTTTGAATTTTTCCATGGATTACAATTTTCTCACATCATAAATTTCCCCAGTTACAATAGCGGCAGCCGTCATGGCAGGGCTCATGAGGTGCGTTATCGCTCCCTTGCCTTGTCTGCCCATAAAATTGCGGTTGGTGGTACTTGCGCAGCGTTTGCCCTCCGGCACAACATCTTCATTCAGTGCTATACAAGCACTACAACCAGGGTTTCGAAATTCACAACCTGCTTCCTCAAAAATAGCGGCCAAGCCTTCTTCAATAGCTTGTTTTTGAACCTCTTCGGAGCCTGGGACAATGATGGCGCGTACCTTAGGATGCTTCTTCTTGCCTTGTAACAATTGTGCTGCGGCTCTTAAATCTTCTATCCGGCCATTGGTGCAACTGCCTATAAAGGCGTAGTCGATGGGAACGCCTTGCAAGGATTGGCCAGCACGTAATCCCGTATAGTTTAAGGCGGTTTGTACGGTGTCTCTATGTTGAGGTGTAAAATCAGTCAATGCGGGGATTTTTCGATCAATCTCAATGCATTGGGAGGGATCGATGCCCCAACTTACCATCGGTGCAGATTCTTGTATATCAACGACTACCGAAGCATCGTAATGCGCATCTGGCGGACTTACTAGGCTTTTCCAATAGCGCAGCGCTGTTTCCCATTCATCTCCCTTAGGAGAACAAAGCCGACCTTTTAAGTAGTTGAAGGTGGTTTCGTCAGGTGAAATAAGGCCTGCTCTAGCACCTGCTTCGATGCTCATATTGCAAATCGTTAGCCTTGCTTCTTGACTCAATTGTCGTATAGCTTCGCCACAATATTCGAAAATATAGCCCGTTCCTCCACTCGTTCCGATTTGTTGTATCAGTTTTAGTATCAAATCTTTCCCGGTAATGAATGCCCCTAGTTTTCCTTGAAACGCTACTTTCATCGTCTTAGGTCGTTCAATCAATAAGCAACCACTTGCCATGACATGACCAACCTGCGTTGTACCCACACCAAAAGCAATGGCGCCAACTGCACCATGAGTTGAGGTATGGCTATCTCCACAAACTATCGTCATGCCGGGTTGCGTTAGCCCCAATTCAGGGCCAATAACATGGACAATACCTTGTTTCCCCGAGCCAATATCTAACAAAGGGACACCATGGAACTTACAATTATCTCGAAAAGTTTGCATGATTTTTTTGCTGGCTGCGGTCTTTCCCCAAAATCGGTTATTTCCCGTACTGACGATATGATCAATCGTCCCTACACTTCGTTGGGGCGCATGAAAAGGTATATTTCTAGCCCGTAATTGCTCAAAAGCCTGAGGGCTAGTCATTTCATGCAATAAATGCAAGTCTACGCCTAACAAATCAGGGAATCCTTCTTGTTTGGCTACAAGGTGAGATTCCCATATTTTATCAATAATATTCCGTTTTTTATGCACCATGATGACTTTATTACTTTAGAGCTTCTAGGGTGGCGAAGCCACTGTCATAGTAGTCCGCGATAGTTATCGGGAGTATAGAGTAGAGGGTATAGAGTAGAGGGACTTTTACCGTTATAACGTGTTTATTTTTCTTCGAAAAATCAAAAGTCCTTCTACTCCCGATAGCTATCGCGAACTACAAAGTTTTGCCAGTTTTTGGCAAGAGTTCATTCTTTAGTTGCTAAGCATTAATAATTTGTAACTTCCCGTTTAGGGCGCACATCTTTTTTTTAAAAAGTTGGGCATCTACGAGTCCTTTTTGTTGTTCTAAAAAGGTCATTGCTGTTTGTATATCAGCACAAGCATGGGGTAAGCCTAGTGATTTAAGGACGTATTGAACGCCTGCCTTGCCGGAATGCTTGGAAAGGACAATCGGATTGACCACTTTCCCAATATCCTCTGCATGGATATATTCGTAATTGGCCCGATTTTTTATCAAACCATCTTGATGAATTCCTGAACACGCCAAGAACATATTTCCGCCGACAATGGGCTTGTTTACAGGGATTTGATAATCGACGAGCTCGCATAAGGTATCACAAGCTAAAGCAAGTTGAGTTGTTTGGATATTCGTTTGAAAACCAAGGGATTTCTTCTTGTGTAGCACCATGGCCAATTGTTCTAAACTCGTATTCCCAGCACGTTCACCAATACCAAGTAAAGTACACTCAACGATCTTTGCGCCTTCTTCCAAAGCCACCAAGGAATTGGCTAAAGCAAAACCTAGGTCATTATGAAAATGTGCAGAAAACGTTGTTTCGGGAAAACGTTGAAGGAGCAAGGAAAAAAGGTGTTTCGTTTCCATAGGAATCATATGCCCAACGGTATCACAGACCGAAATATGCTGTGCCCCAGCCTCTAAAATGGCCGTTAAAAATTCTACTAGGAAACTAGGATCGGCACGGCTTGCATCTTCCAAAGCAAAATCCACAAAAGGGGTGTAAGTCAAGGCTTGGTGGATGCTATCTACTGCCTTACGAATTACTTGGTCTTTAGAGAGATAGAGTCGTTGGTGGAGATGTAAATCACTAATGCCGATGAAATTTACGATGCGGTGATTCTGGGCATTTGTCAAGGCTTTTCCCGCTTTATGGATATCTTCCTCTTGACACCGAGCAATGACTCGAATCTGTGTTTCAGCGCTTGCTGAAATTTCACGGGCAGCCGTAAAATCATCAGGAGAACTAGCAGGAAAACCTACTTCAATACAATCCACGCCTAAAGCAGTCAAGATCTTCGCCATCTTTATTTTGTCTTGAACAGACATCGCAAAGCCTGGCGCTTGTTCGCCATCGCGGAGGGTCGTATCGAGGATTTTGATTCGTTTGAAATTCATAACCATAGTTTTATAAAATTCTTTTGGAAAATATCAAGTCCCTATATTGTTCGAAAATTGCGGAGAGGCATTTTGTTTCCTTCGGTTATATACTTTCTTAATGCCCTAATTACACAAAACATAACCTGTTTTTAATCTTTTTCTTTTGAGATAACCTTATTTCTAAAAATAGCATTGAAATATTTTGAAAATCGTTGGAGTTCAAATAATTTTCGCAACATGCCGCTAAAGCTGTGAATGCCTAGAAAAAATAGCGAATACCCAGTAAAATAAGGCTGCCCTTCCTTGAAAACAACGAGTTCATGTTCTTCAAAAAAACGGTTATAAGCTTCATTATTAGCCTTGAACATGCGCTCCCAATCTAAGCCAATCGTTATCGTGTTATCATATTCTTGCATGATTCGGCAAAACAAGTACTCATCGACTTCATGCTCCGTCAAACCGATTTCTTCTTCAATAAACTCCTTTACAAAAAGTTGTACCGCTTTAGGAACAGGTTGATTAATAGAAGGGTAGGATTCAGGAAGCATTGCTGAAGAACGCTCAAAAACACGTGGATTGCAAGTTTGATAAGCATATAGAATTTTCTTAAAAGGCCAAAAGGTTCCTACTCGTCTCTTCGTAAAATCTAGGGTTGCACGCGACATATAGCCTTTGACAGCTTTGCTAGTTTTAGGGCTTTTATAACTGGTACAGCCATAAATAAGGGGGATTTTTTTCTTAGAGAAAGGAGAATCTCGAAAGAAACAGAGTAAACCAATCATCGCCACCATACGCCCCTCTTCATAAACCATGTAAAAGGTCGGTTTTTTATGTAAATGATTGACCTCTAAATGATTTTCAGGCAATCCAGGAATGGCTAATCGACATAGGCGGTTGAGGTCGACTAATTCTTCTTTTGTTAGTTCGTCCGTTTCCTTTATGATTAAACTAGGCATTAGAGCGTTTGTTGTTGTGTGTGTTATGAGGAATCCGTTTTTTACATCCATTAAATATAGGTGCATTTCTTAATAAAAGCAACTGAAAATAAAAAAGTCATGACAGTGAAAGTTGTTAGAGGGTAGAGGGTATTCCGCGATAGCTATCGGGATATACTGTTATAGCGACTTGATTTTTCTTCGAAAAATCGACCTCCTAATGAC
>JAHDHB010000530.1 GCA_020631545.1 Saprospiraceae bacterium
ATTCTTGGGTTGTCCAGTCTTTTGTAATGGCTGCATCTACCTCATTTTTTGCTATAAAATCTTTCAATAAACGCTCTACATTGTCAAACTTATCGGATTTAATAACAGCTTGATTACTAGGAATTCCTGCTTGGTAAATCCATTCTTCTGTGTTGAAACTTACTTGGTGTTTTTCAAGTAAATTTTCATTTAAATATTGTACAAAGCGCTCTGTGTTTATGGTCGAAAAAGCATGTTTTTGAAAGTATTCTTTTAAGAAAACATCAAACTTGTCGCGGCCTACATTTTCTTCTAAGGTTCTTAAAAACAAGTAGCCTTTATCATAAGCGATGCTGGTCATTCCGTCATCCGGGTTCCGTCCTTTTAGGTTGAGTTTCAACTTTGTTTCCTCTGGTGTTTCCTTGAATCCTTCTATCTCTTCTTCTAGATCTTGTCTTGCTATTTTAGCCAACATATTCGCTCTATCCTTGCCATAAAGTGCTTCCATAATGCGCATTTCGAAATAAACGGTGAAGCCTTCATTCAGCCAAAAATCATCCCAAGTCGCATTGGTCACTAGATTGCCTGACCAAGAGTGCGCTAGTTCGTGTGCTATCAAGGATGTCAAGCTTTTATCGCCTGCAATCACGGTAGGCGTGGCAAAGGTAAGCCTAGGATTTTCCATACCTCCAAAAGGGAAACTAGGCGGCAAAACGATAACATCAAACTGCTCCCAAGCATATTTTCCATACAAATTCTCGGCAACGGCGACCATTTTCTCCATGTCGGAAAATTCATAATGGACTTTTTCTAGCATCGAATTTTCGGCATAGACCCCTGTACGTTCGCTAATGGCTTTGTAAGCAAAATCGCCAACGGCTAAAGCCATTAAGTAAGGAGAAATGGCTTGTTGCATTTTAAAATTGTATATCCCATCAGTGGTTTTCTCCTTAGGATTTTCGGCACTCATCACCGCCATCAACTCCTTGGGAACGCGTACCGTAGCGTCATAGGTAATGCGCAATTGTGGACTGTCTTGGATAGGAATCCAAGTACGTGTCAAAATCGCTTGGCCTTGCGTGAAAAGGAAAGGGTGCTTTTTGTCTGCGGTTTGTTGGGGATTTAGCCATTGCAAAGCTTCCGTTTTGTCGGTTGTTTTATAGAAAACAGTGATTTTTTTGGTGGTGGGTTCAATAGCCACTTTTAGCGCTTGGCCTAGCTGTTCGTCTGCATTTCCTAAGGCAAAAGTCGTTTCTTTTCCATCAGCCAAAACCTTTTCAATCACCAAAAATTTACTATCTAAAATTACTTCTTTAGCTTGGTTATTTTCAAGGGTATAGGTTGCTTTTCCCTTGAGTATTTTTTGTTCAAAATCTACATCAATATCTAGTGCTAAATGCTGGATAGCTGCTTGATTGGGTTGTGCATAGGAATGGGCGTCTTCTACGTATTTTGCCGTAGGGGTCGTATTTTCAGGTACGGACTCTGTACAACTGCTTAGTAGAATGGTCGCGCTGAGGAGGAAAAGGAGTGTATATTTCATGTTGTTGTTTTTGTAACTACAAGATAGCTAGTTTTGGTAAATTAAATAGATCACATGCCGTCGGACTAAACCTTTCATCTTAATGTTTGCTGCCTTATTTCCTTTAAAGAAAAATCTATCTCTCCTTGTATTAGTTTCAATTCATCCAAATTGTAGATTTTAATTGGATGCTTTTCAGAACCATTTTTAAAAAATTGAAGCATCACTGGTTTTAGTTCTTCGAGGCTTATAACGATAGACAATCTTTTTGACTTTGAAAAAACATGTATTAAAAAAGATAACCAATGAATTGCTTTTTCACGCTTTGATGTTAATAATTGTTTTAACTCCATTAACCTAAAACATGGATCTACATTTATTATTCTTTCCAAAAAACCAGAAATCCGTTGCAACTTCTCAAGTTCTTTCGCATTGTACTTTTCTGATGGGAAATCTAGAACATATAGCAACTTGTCTATAGTTAATTTGAATTTTTCGTATAGAACTGTGTTTTTATCAAACACTTCCTCTAGCTTTTGACTTGAGCGCTCAAGCCTCCTTTTAAATTTATTAAAAATAGCAATAAATTGAAAATTAGAAGCTTCCAAATCTGCCATGTCAATCCTCTTTATTGCAGGAATTGACACACTTAATACATCCGACAAAACAAGCATGTGTTTTTCAAAATCATCTACATTTGTATTAATTTCATTCAATATAGATTGTAGTGATTCTAAAACAGCTTGCAAATCGTCATTCAATTCTATATCTAGATATTTTAGAATTACTTCTTCGTTTTCCTTTAGAAAATCGAGAATACTTAACACCAATCTATTTTGCTCCACACTAGATACTGCGTCAGTAACTAAATTTTGGCTATAACGTTTATTTAATGTGGAATAATTGTACTTTAATATTATGATTTCGTTTATTAAAGTACTAGAAGATAATTTATTCTCTAGCTGATTTAAAACATCCTCCGTTTCTCCATCAGAAATCAAATTCCTCCACCTATTAATTAAATTCATTGGTCTATATTTAAGTAATAAACTTATAGTAAACCACCTACAACTTCCTTGTCATCAGCTAGTCCAAACTTCTCCTTAACGCCAAAAATAGAGCGCAAAACATAAGACACACTATTCCCGTCTTGTGATAAGGTCACTTTTCTTACTTTTGCATTCCCTTCTTTTACTTCTAAATTGTAAACCCAAGCGTCATCCACTGAATTGACCACAAAAGGAGAATGTGTAGAGATAAAGATTTGAGCATTAGGCAATAGTTCTTGAATGACAGGTAAAATTTTACGTTGCCATTCAATGTGTAAATGCACTTCAATCTCATCCAAAAACAAAATAATATTTCTATCAAAAACAGGAACATCTCCTACCCAATCTAAACCTTCCAGTCGCATACACAAATCTGCTAACCAACTTATTATAGATTTCAGACCATCTGGCAATACTTCTAAGTCATGATCTACATTGTTATAGGAAATAACGCTTTCTCGAAGTTGGTTATCTAGCTTGAATTTAACGTCAAAACCGATAATTTCACCGATAGCTTTTTCTAGTTTTTGAATGGTGTCTTTGTAGTTCTGTTCCTTGTGTTTTAAGCCTTCTGTTTGTGCATAAGAACGCTTTAGCAATGAAGTTTTTATCCAGCTATTTATACTGAATGCTGGATTGGGTTGCTTTACAAATTCTAGGGATTCAAATAAAGGATTTTTGTTATAAATTTGATCATTATTTCCTTCCTCCAAAGACATTAAACGGTAACCAGAATAAGCAAAAAGAGCGAAAAAATGTACTGCAAAAGGGCGTTTATTTAACTTTAAATCTTGTCTGTAATATTCTATAGGCCAAGCATCTTCTGATAAGATATGTAAGTGATTGGCTCCATCTGGAGAGCCCGAGTACTCTATAAAGTGTGATCCATCATCAGTAGTCAAAGAAAGTTTACCCACGCTTTTTCTATGACGTAAATACTTAGATAGCTTATTCGTATCATTTTTATATACAGTTTCTTTTGCCCCCCTGGTAGCTTCAAAAGCAGCAGCAAGTGCTTTCAAGACTGTACTCTTCCCGCTTCCATTTGTTCCTGTAAGGATATGGATTTCAGCCTTGCTTTCTACAGGGCATGGCTTAAACTCAATAGTTTCGTCTTCAAAAACACCAATATCCTTGAGTTTAAGACTTGTTATACGCATAAATTTGATTTTTGGCTTTTTTGCTTGAAAATATCCTGACAAAATTAATAAATTCTTGAATCCTTTGCAACTATGCTTTTCCTTCTTTTAGTTTAGAGAAGTTTTCTTCTCCACAAAAAAGGATTTAAAAATATGGAAGCTTTAGTCATTTCTTATCCTAGAAAATCGATATCTTTGTTAGGGAACGTTTAATAAATTTAACATCTAAACCATAACATTATGATGAACTTAGTGCTTGCCTGCTTAGCGGGTGGATTTATCAGCCTTGTGATTGGAGCTATTTGGTACAGCCCAAAGGTCTTTGGGAGTGCTTGGATGAAAGAGGTGGGAATGACGGAGGAAGATGCGCAAAAGGGAAATATGCCGATGATTTTTGGTATTGCCTTTATCCTAAGTGCTTATATGGCGTATGAGATGAAATGGATAAACCACGATGATCCTTTACCTGATTTTTTGCATGGGATGTATCATGGGGCTAAGAATGTGGGTGTTTTTGCTGTTGGTGCCTTAATTATTAATGGTCTTTTTGAACAGAAAAGCTTTAAATATTTAGCGATTAATGCTGGCTACTGGTTAACGGTTTTTGCTTTTATTGGGGGTGTTTTGGCTTCTTTTCCTTCTTTCAAACCTAAGGAGAAGGCTACGGAAACAGAAGAAACGGGAATGCATATTGAGTTTTTCGACACGCACACCATTTCTCAAACTACTAGGCAAAAAGAAGATACGTATTTTATTAGTTAAGAGTTAGGAGTTAGGAGTTTTTTCAGGCCATGGGCCTTGTTAGGATACTTCTTGAGATAGCGACCTTGCAATTTTGTGCGTTTTGTTGGTAGGTTTGCAAAAAATGGGAGGTCTTAGTAAAACATATTACCTCGGCTAAAACCTTCCATTTTCTGCCATCTCACAATTCCTTCCCGCAAAACTGGATGGTTCTTAGTCCTTCCATTGCCAAGTAGAATGAGTCTCGCGGATTGTCCTTTGTCCTTTGTCCTTTGTCCTTTGTCCTTTGTCCTTTGTCCT
>JAHDHB010000531.1 GCA_020631545.1 Saprospiraceae bacterium
ATGTTTTTAGTAACTAAGGAGTGCTCTCTTGCCTATTTTGGGCAAAACTTTTGGCTTATTTTACGAACCAAGGGGTTGAAACCCATAGCCATCAACTTAAGCCCAAAGCCCCTAGAAAAATATCAAGCGGTATACACAAATCTAAACAGCAAGACTAAACAACCTTCTAAAAATACTGCGCAAAAAAAGGAAGTCAATAATGCTTATCCCCATCTAATTTTACACAATAATTGATTTTTTTTAAAAAAATTGCAACCCTCCTGCCTTCTTGTTGTCTTTAGAGATAGATTAGCTGCCCAATTGATGTTTTTCTTAGCAATTGAAGATTTTTGAAAATTTGTGATAACTGGTGGATCCTACTAAAATGCATAGAGAACTTGTAGAAAACTGCAAACGCGGCAAGCGTGATGCGCAGTTTCAACTCTATAACCTGTATGCTAAGGCTATGTTTAATGTGTGTTTGCGCATGTTGAACAGTAGGGAAGATGCGGAAGATATGTTGCAGAATGTATTTTCAGAGGTTTTTGTCAATTTGAATCGTTTTCGGTATGAATCTTCTATTGGTGCATGGATTAAACGCATTACGGTGAATCGCTGTATTAATTTCTTGAAAAAGAAAAAAATACAATGGGTAACGATGGAAGAGCAACAAATTCCTGTGCAGGAAACTACGGTAAGGTTTGAAACACAAGACTTAAGCGTGGAGAAAATAAAGCGGGCTATTCCTTTATTGCCCGATGGTTATCGGCTTGTATTTACGCTATATCTTTTGGAAGGCTATGATCATCGCGAAATTTCGGAAATACTCAGTATCAGCGAAGCTACCTCAAAATCACAATTAAATCGAGCAAAAAAACGCTTGAAAAAACTGATTCAGCATGAACCATAACTAAAGATATGAAGGAACTGGAAGAATTTATTACTAAAAATCGAGCAGCTTTTGATTCGGAGGCACCTTCTCTTGATTTGTGGGACAAGATTGATGCTCAATTGCCAAAACAACCGTCGAGGATTAGACCATTAATATGGACAGTGACCAAAATAGCGGCGCTTTTTGTTCTTATTTTCGGTTTAGGAATTTTCACGGGTTCTTTCTTGGAAAAGGAAAAAAGTAAAACAGCTTTACTTGAAAACTCTCCTGAATATCAAGAAATTGAGTTATTCTATAGCCAACAAGTCAACCAAAAAGTCAAGGAACTAAAATCCTTTAAAAAAGGGAAAGATATTTCTAAGGAATTGGCAGAATTGGAGCTTGCTTTCGAGGAATGGAAAACGGAATTGGGCGAAGATGCTACAGATGAAGAGGTCTTTGCTATCATGGTACGTAATTTTCGACTAAAACTTGAAATTTTGGAACAGTTGCAAAAACAACTGGAAGAGGATGCTTCCACATCGATGTAGCATTTATTTTTTAACGCGAATTCAACTAAAAATTATGTCTTTATATAAATATGTATTGCTTTTTTCTTGTTTGTTTTTTTTAGTGGGTGCAAAACCTAAAAACAGCGAATTCAAGAAAACCATTCGTAAGGAATTTAAACTAGATCCTTCGGGAAATTTGACGGTCAATAACAAGTATGGAACCATTAATATCATTCCTTGGGAACAGGATAAAGTGGAATTCGAAATTGTGGTGACGGTGGGTGCTAAAAACAAAGAAGAGGCTGAGAAGAAGCTCAATATGACGCAAATTGAGTTTTTGCAAGAAGGTAACACGCTTACCGCTACGACAGAAAAAGAGGAAGAATCAAAGGGCTGGAAAAATTGGTCTTATAAAAACTACAAATCAAGTAGTGAATCCTATTCCGTTGATTACACCATCAAAATGCCTTGTGTTTCCTTGCTTACCCTAAATAACAAACACGGCCATATCAACATTCCGTCTTTAGATAGTGACGTTATTATCAATTTAAAATATGGCAATTTGACAAGTGGTTCCCTTGGTGGAGACTTAGATTTGACCTTAAAATATGGAAAAGCCAATCTTCAGGAGATGAAAAATTTAACGGCTGATGTAGGGTATTCAAAATTCGTGATGACCAATACCGATAAATTTAAAATGGTCAGTAAATATTCTAAATTTTCGATAGGTAATGTCGGTAATGCCAATATAACTTCAAAATACGATACCTACAGCATTCAGGAAACGGATGAATTCTCTTCTGTCGGCAAATATGATAGTTTTTCGATAGGCAAAGCTACTAGTCTTTCAATCACAGCTAAGTATTCTGACTATCATATAAATACGCTCAATACAGGTGCTCGCGCAGAACTGAGTTATGGCAATTTAGTGATTAGTCGTACCGAATCTAGTTTTACGAGTGCGGATTTCGAAGGTAGTTACTCCGATTTGAACATTACCTTACCCAAAGATCTTAGTTATGAGGTTGATATCGAAGGAAATTATACAGGAATAAGCTATCCGGATGCTGGTCTAACGAACAAACACTACGAAAAGGATGGATCAAGAACGCAGCTCAAAGGTACCTATGGCAATAATCCTGGCAATAAATACATTAAAGCAGTAGGACGTTATGGCAGTATTCGACTAAAAAATTAACAGGAAAACGAGTAAGGGATTTTTTGACGCTTCGCTTGAAAAGACACCTTGACAAAGGACATAGGACAAAAGACAATTAACTCAAGTACTTGTTTAAACCTTTTGCAACAGCAAAGACGTAGCACGTTTTGCTAGTCCACAAAGCAGCCGCCTCAAACGTACCACGTCGAGTTGTTTGCTGCTTGCGAAGCTCCTGAAATCTTAGGCTTTGGTATTGGCAGTTGTTAAAATCGTGAATTCCCTCTCACGATTTGAGTTTTCAAGTAGCTATCTTCCTTAATAATAAAGAATTAGTGAGAGCAACCATTTCTTCAGTGCAAAGGCATTGGGGGAATGGTTTTTTTGTGTAAAAACACGAATAATAAGCTGTATTTTAAGCAATAATCCTCCTTTTTTAAGGTAAAGGCAACATTAAATAGTATTCAATTGAAAGAATTTGTTAAATTTGACCTATTCAAAACAGAACAGTACGAGCTACTTGGCTTTCTCAAATCGTGAGACTTTTCACGAGAGCTATCGAAGATTGTCTTTTATCAAGGAATCTTTTCAAGCGACAGCGTCGAAAACTATTAGGAGTTGGTGTGATTTTATCCCTGCTCTTGAGAAAGGCGAAAATCACATGCTTATTGTTCCAATAATTAAGCCTATGAAAATCAAATTCTGCGGGGGCGCTAGGACAGTTACCGGCAGTAGCTATCTTATCACCTTAGATAGTGGTTACAAAATATTATTGGATTGCGGTCTTTATCAAGGCCATGCAAAAGAATTAGAAAATTTTAACCGAGAATGGCCATTTGACCCTAAAGATATTGATTGTTTAATCCTCTCTCATGCCCATATCGATCATGCTGGTCGCATTCCCAAACTCGTTAAAGACGGTTTTAGAGGACGTATTATCAGCACCCATGCTACCGCTGGCCTAAGCAGTATCATGCTCATGGATAGCGCAAAAATCCAAAAGAGTGATGCTAAGTACAAGAGTAAAAAAGGGCTTGCAACTCATCTGCCTCTGTACTTGCCTAAACACGTCCCCAAAGCGCTTCAAAAGTTTATTGGAATAGGCTATGACCAATGGTTTAAAATAAAATCAGGCGTAAAAGTTTTATTGCGCGATGCTGGGCATATTTTAGGCAGTGCCAATGTCACCCTACGCATCAAAGAAAAGGGAAAACCCGTTGTTATGATAGGTTTTACAGGCGATATTGGTCGTCCAGGAAGACCCATTTTGCGCGATCCTGTCATTATGCCTCAAGTAGATTACCTCATCTGTGAATCGACCTACGGCAATCGGGAACATGCTTCTACGCCTAATGAAACCAGTAAGTTTTTAAACACCATCCTTAAAACTTGTGTGGATAATAAGGGAAAACTTCTTATACCTGCCTTTAGCGTAGGCCGAACACAGGAGATTTTGTATATGCTCGACCAGCTAGAGAGTTCTGGGCAACTCCCTAGAATCCCCGTCTTTGTCGATAGTCCTCTAGCCATCAATGCTACTAAAATCTTCAGCGCACACCCTGAATGTTTTGATAAAGAAATGAGCAACTATCTCCTTACGGACGATAACCCTTTCGGTTTCAACGACCTCTATTACATCAATAAAAGAGAGCGCTCGATGAAATTGAACGATGCTAAAGGGCCTTGCATTATTATTGGAGCTTCGGGAATGATTAATGCTGGACGGATTAAACATCACGTTTACCACCACGGCCGCTATGCTAATAATACGATTCTTCTAGTAGGCTACTGCTCTCCTGGAACGCCCGGCGGCAAACTTCGTAGAGGCAAGCGACGTCTTTCCCTCTTTGGTGAAATTGTCCCTATCAAAGCACAAGTTGTGACGATGGATTCCTTCTCTGCACATGCGGATCGGGTAGAAATGGCAGGATTTCTTCGAAATCAAAAGAACCTAAAGAATTTATTCCTTGTACACGGAGAGTATGATACACAACAAGAATTTAAGGAATATCTTGGAAAATTTGGCTTAAATCGCGTCGAAATTCCTACTTTGAGGCAAGAATTTAAGATTAGATAACTTTTGCTTGTAAGCGGAGAGGTGCATAGTAATTCTCGGTTTGATATAAAAAACATGTTTTTAGTAACTAATGAGTGCTCTTTTGCCTATTTTGGGTAAAATTTGTTGGCTAATTATACGAACCAAGGGGTTG
>JAHDHB010000532.1 GCA_020631545.1 Saprospiraceae bacterium
CCTTAACTCTGAACTCCGTAGGGGCAAACCCTTGTGGTTGCCCTCTGAAAACCAGTTTTTATTTATATTGAAAATTCTCATTAGGTGAGAAAGCTAAGCAGGTATGAATTTTACCTGCACAAAACTATTAGAGTTTATGTACCTTTGACCTAAGGTTTATCATATGGAATGGTTATTTCCTATATTATAGACAACGGTTTTTTTAACGTACTAAAGTGGTAGGGAATGGTCAAAGCGCAAAATTATCGTGTTAAAGCTATTGCGCTCTAGGTCGCATAACTGTATCTTTGTAGTTGACTAAAATATTGAGTTATCTTGACGCTTATTTTTTAGTTCAGTTCATTGGTACATGCTTTCGTATTGATACTGTATTTTTTTGATATATTGTGTTTAATAGATAGGGTTTTGTAATTTTCTTAAAACAACAAATAATTGACTTCTAATCAACCACATTATAAATTTAGAGACTTAAAAGTCTATTCATCCCGTGAATGGTTGGCGAATAACATGAAGAAGTATCGTCAAGTATTTGAGCGATATAATGCAGATTATATTTACGCGGAATTATCGTTCTATAACAAGCAATTTGATCAGGAAGATTGGGATGTAGAAATCGAATTAAAATGTTTTTCTACGCGTAAATCACAAAAAGAAATTTGCACTTTGCCCATTAAACGTAAGGTTAGCAAATATGATAGTGTAATTTATATTAGAGAAGGCTGGGGCAATAAAAAATATGGTGCTTTTTGGAAAAAAGGAACCTATTATTGGGAAGCTTGGGTTAATGGGCAACGAGTAGGAACGAAGTATTTTTATGTTGAAGATTCTGGAAAGGATCCAGAAGATCCAAGCAATGCTTACATTCGTCTTCGTTCTTTAAAGCTATATGAAGGCTCTTATGATGACGTACCTTTAGAGAAAAGAAATTATTATAAGTCCTTTAGTATGGAGGAGACTCGCTACGTTTATGTCGAGCTAGTCCTAGATAATATCTACCATGGTCGAAATTGGCAATGCGAGGTCTTTATTAAGTTTCACAACCAAGCTCGTGAGCTAAAAGGGCAAGTAACGAAACTCCAAAACGTTTCCAAAAAGGATGAATCGATTACCTTGACCGCTGGTTGGGGATCGAACGTTAAAGGCTCGTGGAGGGAGGATAGCTATACTATAGATATTGTCTTTATGGATAAACTCTTGGCCACTATTCCGTTTTCTGTTGGTGAAGAGTTTGAGGAGGGCGTCTCTAGCGTGCTTCTTCCTGCTCGTCAAGTACTTACTAAATTATCTGTCGAAGACTATAGCAGTGAAACCTTCGAAGATGTGATGTCTTCTTTAGAGCAACTTATTGGGTTAACGGACATAAAACGCCAAGTAAGAGAACATGCCAAATACCTTCAATTCCTTAAGCTAAGGAAGGATAAAGGGTTCAAAGAGAATGAAGAAGTGAATATTCACTCCGTCTTTATTGGTAATCCTGGTACAGGAAAAACCACCGTGGCGAAGATGATGGGGCGTTTATATAAAAAAATGGGCTTGCTGTCCAAAGGCCATGTACATGAAGTAGATCGAGTCGATTTAATTGGTGAATACATCGGGCAAACGGCTCCTAAAGTCAAGGAAGCTATTGAAAAAGCTAGAGGTGGTGTTTTGTTTATTGATGAAGCCTACTCCCTTGCTCGTACCAATGATGATAGTAAGGATTTTGGTCGAGAAGTGATTGAAATATTGGTTAAGGAAATGTCTGATGGTGAAGGAGATATGGCCGTTATTGTAGCGGGCTATCCTAAGGAAATGGAACACTTTTTAGATTCCAACCCGGGGCTTAAATCTAGGTTTAAAATCTTCTTTGAGTTTGCCGATTACTTGCCACAAGAATTAGCGTTAATCGCTGATTTCGCGGCTTCTGAGGTTAAAAATGTCAAATTATCACCAACGGCAAAAACGAAAGCGGATGAGTTGATAACGGAAGCTTATCGTAACCGTGATCGAACTTTCGGTAATGCTCGTTTTGTGTATGACATTATAGAACAGGGGAAAATCAGTCTTGGTCTGCGAGTAATGGATCATGACAAGCCTGAATCGCTTAGTGATGAAGAGTTGTCGACGATTAAGCTAGGAGATATAGAGAATATTGAAATCAAGAAAAAGAAGCGCTTGCCGCGTATCCCTGTTGATGAGCGCCTGTTGAAAGATGCGATGAAGGAGTTGGAAGATCTTATCGGAATGGACAATATTAAGAAGCAAATTGTAGAACTGGTGCGATTGGTTCGCTTTTACAGAGAAACGGATAGAAATGTGCTGAATAAATTCTATCTACACACCGTTTTTATTGGCAATCCGGGTACTGGAAAAACGACTGTAGCACGAATTCTTACCAAAATATACAAAGCTTTAGGTGTGCTAGAGCGTGGGCACATGGTAGAAACTGATCGTCAGGGCTTAGTAGCGGGTTTTGTAGGGCAAACAGCACTGAAAACAGCCGAAAAAATCGACGAAGCCATGGGCGGTGTCCTGTTTGTTGATGAAGCTTATGCCCTAGGGCAGGGAGGAGGGGCAAATGGGGATTACGGCAACGAAGCTATCCAAACTTTACTGAAAAGAATGGAGGATAATCGTGGGGAATTTTTCCTTTTTGCTGCTGGATATCCTGAAAATATGGACAACTTCCTTAAAACGAACCCAGGCTTACGTTCTCGTTTTGACAAAATCCTTAAGTTCGAAGATTATAGCTCTGATGAGCTCTTTGAAATCGCAGAATTAATGCTGAAGGAAGAAGGACTAAAAGCGAATGAAGCGGCCGCAGAGCATCTAGCCAAATATCTCGCTTTCCAATATGATTTCAGGGATAAGTATTTTGGAAATGCCCGTACAGTTCGGAACATCATCACGGAAGCGGTAAAAAATCAGAACCTCCGGCTATCTTCCTTGCCTAAGAAGCAGCGGACTAAAAAGATGATTAAAATCCTTACCTTCGATGATGTCAAAGATTTCAAGTTGGACAAGGACGCCGATACGATTTTTACGCGTAAAGCCATTGGTTTTAAGAAGCGAACACAAGGCTCTGGCCAGTAAGAATTCTAAGTAATTTTCGACGCTTCGCTTGAAAAGACATTTTGACAAAGGACAAAAGACATAGGACTATGTTATTCCAAAAAATTATCGTGACTTTCCAAATTGTGATTTTCCTCACGATTTGGGGTTTGTAAGTGGCTAAAAAAGATTACTTAGTTCGACGAAAAAAGGGCTAAGTAATCTGTTTTTAGTTTACTTAAAACGTTTCCCCAATGGTAAAATAGAATCCGGATTGCGCTTTGTTTAAATCCGATTTTTTGTGTAGGCCAAAGCTGTAATCTAGGCCGATATTTACTCTATCCTCGGCATCCATCAGAATACGCAAGCCTCCTCCTAGAGTGAATCGGATGTTCTTCAAGGAGAATTCATCAAATCCATTGAAAGCTCTTCCTCCATTGAACAATAAGGCGGCTCCTAATCCTTTGATGGGAAACTTAGGAAATTTTACGATAGGAATTCGATATTCTGATTGAAAGGCCATTAAGTTTAGGTCTTGATACGTACCGAAAAAATAACCTTTTACAAAGTCAGCTCCACCCATTCTTGCTAGGGCTCGGATGGGAATTTCCTCAACCGTCTTGGCAAACTTGTTTTGTGATCTAAAATTGAAGGCAAAAACCTGCTTTTTCCAAGTCGTAAAGAACATTCTAAAGTCTAGATCTAAGGAAGAAAATTCAAAATCACTACCCAAAAACTTAGTATAATTCCTATTTCTAAGTTCGATAGAATAACCTTTGTAAGTATTAATGGTATGATCTCTAGTATCATAAGTAAAGATGGCGCCCAAGCCAGAACGTTTGCCGATTACTGGATTATTAAACAACTCTGGGGTATGGACTATCATATAGGAATTCAAATTTCGATAATCGTACAAGGATTCAAACTCATAATCTAACCCTCCGTATAGATTCTTAAGCAGCTTCCGCATAAACGTAAATGAAAAATGTAATCGCTTGGTTTCATAATCAATATAATTGAATTCTTTTGCTTTTGGATGCTGATTTTTATAAGCTTGAATAAAGGCGCTAGCATTATTGCCCAAACCATAATTCCTGTCAGGATATTTGTGGTAGAATGTACGGCCACGAATAATGTAGTTTTCGTGTTTGGTAAACAAATCCCAGCGCCCCTCAATAATTGTTTGTTTTAAGGAAGTATAAATGGTAAGAAGCCGTGCATTAGATTGGCGTATAGATTTGTCTTTTCCTAGCGTAAAATTGTATAAAATAGCAGCACCAATCGTAAATTCTGTTTCAGGACTATAAGAAACAGCAGGTAAAATGAGCAATCCTTCTGGTAGAAATTGTTTTTTCTTGGCTACCGTATCTATAGTCGTTTTGATGCTATCTTGGGCATATATTGATATGCTGAAAAGGAGAAAACATAGGCTTGTTAAATGCTTGAATATAAAAATAAAACGTTTATTCCTGAAGACTTTCATTAGCTACGGATTTTTGCACCGCAAAGCTACCAATATTTTTTTGAAAAGCTGTGGAACTTGAAAAGCATGTTGCTCCTTGGAGGCTGTAGAGTAGAGAGTAGAGAGTAGAGAGTAGAGAGTAGAGAGTAGAGAGTATGTCCGTGCCTGAAATAGGTTGACATAATCGAAGATTATGTTGTCACAAAAGCTT
>JAHDHB010000533.1 GCA_020631545.1 Saprospiraceae bacterium
CACTCAAGCTCTCACGCACACTTGCGGCATGGCCTATGTGCGTTGGGTTAATATACTAAGCAATTTCTAGAGCCCAGTTATTCAGGTCTTCTTTTGTTTTAAACATCGAATATTTTGGCTGAATTTTATGTGATTGTTGGGAGGACGATAGTTTTGTGCCTCTTGTTCAAGTGTAAAGGAAGAAAATTTATATTTCACTGTTTAGAGCTAAGTCGCTTGTGGGAGTGCGATTGAGGAAAATTTCACAGTAAATAAAAAAAAGGTATTCAGAGGGCAACCACAAGGGGTTTGCCCCTACAGGTTTTAGGGTTAAGGTAGGCCGCTAGAGCTCTAAGAGAAAACTACTAACTCTTAACTCCCGATAGCTATCGTGAATAACTCTTAACTACTAACTCTTAACTCTTAACTCTTAACTACCTACCTCTTGTCCTCAATATATTCTCCACCCAGCCAGCTTTTTTTGATTTCCTTCTTTCCGACCTTCTTATTGTTATTGTCGTACTCTTGGATGTATTTTTTGCCAAGCAAGGTCTTTTTTTCTTGTTCCCAGCCTATTTTATTGCCCTTAGCATCATAGTGTTGGGTGTATTTTTTGCCGAGCCACAAAGTACGTTTCTCCTTTGACCAACCGAGCTTTTTCCCCTCTTGATCAAATTCTTGGATGTACTTGCCGCCAAACCAGCCTTTTTTCTCTTCTGACCAACCGATTTCATTACCATCGTCGTCATAATGTTGGAGGTATTCTTTCCCTCGCCAATTTTTTTTCTTTTTTGAATAAGCCATTTTTTTTAGTTAAGAGTTATCCACGATAGCTATCGGGAGTTAACAGTTATCTGCGATAGCTATCGTGAGTTAAGAGTTGCTCGAAAAACGGCTATAGATTTTTATGAGAACCATCGCAATAAGGAGGATTTTTCGTTTGTCGGCACATACACATAGCCGCTTTTTTAGAATCTTCCGCTTTAAATACATTAGGAGAAAAAGCTCCACCCTTGTGTGCACCATTACACCAAGGTTGATTTTCAGTTTTCCCACAAGCACACCAAGCATACGTTTTACCAGATTCTAATTCGACCATTTGAGGTACTTTTCCAGCAACTTTAGGTTGTTCCATGACGATAGATTTTTATTTAGTAGTTATGAAGGAATAGTTCTGCTGTGCAATATACTAATAATTGTAGGTATCAACAAGCGAAAAGCGCTTGACCTTATCACCTGTGTTTGATTAATTTTTACTTGGAGGGAGAGCTGTATTCCTTCACCTAGAGTCTATTACTGCGTATTATTGGGCAAGGAGATGCAGCCCCGATAGAAGTGATATGAGGTGCTGATGAAGGTGTGTGAAGCAAAGGGTGTGGATGGCTGACGTTTAGGAAGACGGTCACACCCTTGTGCTGAACCGCCTGAAGCAGTAGCGAATACAAACGGATAGCGGGATTAGCTGCCCCCCCAAAAAAAACAACAACAAATAAAGGCTTTATGAACAAGGAATTAAAAAATCGAACACTAGTTTTTATAATGGATTTTGTATAAAAAAGAAAGGACTTTACATCAAAATGCAAAGTCCTTTCTAAAATATCTTGAAGTAAAAATCAAGCTATTGAATAACCACTCGATGGACTTCCATCTCATTTCCACTTAGCAAACGTAAGACGTATACGCCTTTGGTAAGGATAGAAAGATGGAAAGGCTCGGTGCTTCCTTGGCTGAAATTGATGTATTTTTCATTAACTAACCGTCCTTGTAAATCAAATAATTCTATGCGAACATCTCTGCTTTGGCCTTGATTAATGATTTTAAAAATGCCGTTATTCGGATTCGGTGCTACTAGGAAGTTATTGGAAGCGATTGGCTCTACAATCGAAACAATGGTAGGGTCGATATAGCACTTAGAACCATCTACCGTAATGGTTTCAGATACGGAACAACCGTGCTCATCCGTTACCGTAAGTGTATAGACCAATGGATTTAATAAATCATCGTCCGAAGAATCGAGGGTTAGGGTTGGATTGGCTAGTGTCGCATCATTCAAGCGAAGCGCTGGTGACCAAGAATAGGTGAAGTTATCGGCGGTATAAGGTTCTACGTATTCGACGATATTCATAACGAGCTGACCATCTTGGCCTAAGTCTTCTAGTGTTCTATAGGTCGCCATCGTACAATCAGCCGATTTTAGCCAAGTCGGATTATCATTTAAGGTAGCGTCCTCGTTTTGACCTAGTGCTAGGACATTTCCATCAGCTATCCCATTAGGATTGTAGATTTCGAAAGCAACTAATTGATTCATCGGAATCGTATAATTGACGGGAAATGCTGTCATCATTGGCGTTTCGGTATCGGGGAGGTTGATTTTTACCGTTTCTACAAGTGTCATTGTCGCTACACTCAAATCGGCATTATCTACCTCATAAATGCGTAGTTCTAAGGGTTGGCTACCTGCGCCATTCCCTGCTTTGGCCTCAAAAACACCGAACTGTACTTCTTCGATGGTTAAATCAGTCGTAGCACCAAAATCAGTAGCAATATCGAAAACTCTAGCAAAACCATTATCGTTAATCAAATTCCCTTCTCTACAAGCCACGTTCTTTAGTAAATCTTGCGAAATAGAATAGGTCCATGAATTGGTTACCATTCCACCCTCAGCGGAAGGAGTTCCGCCCAATTCTGCGGTGCAAACTAAGGTATCTAGGACTACATTACCGCCTGCATCAATAACGCCATCCATCACAACGGTTTCGACCATGCTCGTAGCGCTACATAAATCAGTAATGGTTACCGTATGCGTTCCTTTCTTCAACCAAACCCCTAGCGCTGTTTCTCCTGTACTCCAAAGAACATCTAAGGGAGGAGGATTGTCGCCTTGTCCAATAGAGGCATAGCCTGAATGGCAATAAGCAGGCAAAATAGTTATGCCATCAAAATTAAAGGTATTTGAAACACCTGTAGGGACAGTGATGGTCGTATTGGATGTCGCACCACAATAATCCGTAACCGTTACACCAACGGTACCTGCTGCTAAACCCGTTGCGGTTAGTTCGGTGCTTCCATTTTCCCAAAGCACGCTCAAAGGCCAAACACCTTCGGCAGAAATTGAGGCTGTGCCATCATTTCCGGAGGCACAAGAAGGTGCTGTTTCAGAAGTAGATGTTATTGAAAGCGTAGGATTTGTAGGCGTATCTTCGGTTATTTCAATAACGATGGTTCCGCCAGCAAAACTAGCACCATCCAACCACTCATCCACCACAATATAGTAATACTCATCTACGGTTAAGCATTCCAAACTCAATTCAGAGGCCAAGCCATAACCCGGATTACTGTTATCCGCAGGGCCGCATTCCTCTCCTGCTATGCCATCGGGCGTATCATCACTAGCATCCAAGAAGGTAAAGGTGCTAAAATCGGTCGTATCTCCTACCTCAAAAACGGCTAATTGGGTATCAAAGGTAGAGCCACACAAGGAAATGGTCACAGCGCCAGAAGCCGGTGCTTTGAATTTAAACCAAGTGGAACCGTCTAACCCGTTGGCATCACACCAACCATGGGCACTACAATCGCTGTTCAAAGGAATAGCCAAGTCGGTTTCTCCAACTTCCAAGGAAGCCATGGTGACGTTGAAGGTCATTAAACTGTCGAAAAGAATTTCGGCAGCATTGCTAATGGTGTCATTTACTATGGTTTGTGCTTGGATATTCTGTGGAAAAAGACCAACCAAAAGAACGACAAAGCCAAACGAGATGGCTATATTTTTTAAGCGAGTTTTCATGAAATAGGTTCTTTGAAACGAAGATTGATGCCTATAATTAGGTGTTTTCTGCGCTATCGCTTGGAAAGACATGTTGACAAAGGACAAAAGACATAGGACTTTTTTATTTTTTGTCCAAAAAATCGTGCCTTGTCTTCCGATCTGAATTTTCCAAGCAGCTAGCGTTAAAAACGTAATTATTCAAGCAAACATCTAATCATTGTCTTCAATTTTAAAAATGCAAAGATGACGAAAATGAAGGAATTATAAAATCTTGCTGGTAGTTATCTTTTAAAAAGATGATGATAGGAAGACAAAAGTCCATAAATAGCCCTATAAGAGGAGTTTTGTGAGGAGTTTTGCTTGTAAAAAGTAAACTCGACCTGTACTGGTCTTTAGTTCTTATCAAGCATAAGTTTATGGTGAGGTATCCTATAGTTGAGTGGATTTTTATGTTTTTTGCTTAGTTATAGATGTTGAATTGTTTAATGTGGTGAAATTTTGTTTTTCTTTGAACTGTATTTTAGGGTATAGTTGAACTGTTTCCAAAATGGAAACAGTTCGATTTTTAGATAATTGAGTTGGAAGTGGGTTTTGAAGAATTAGGGTGCTAATAATTTAACTTGCTTCGTTTCAAAATAGGGTAGGGGACTTCCTTGTAGGGAAGATTGTCCAATATCTTAAGTTTTTTGGATTATTTAAAAGCTTAGCTAGTAAAAACTATGTTTTCTCTGTGGTTCAAAAAACGTTATGACGTTGATTTTTAGCGACAAAGATACAAAGGAATTGCGTGTCGCTTTTCTTCGTTAGAGGTAAGTGTTTGATTATCTTACGTCTGAGGCGGCTGCGTTGTGAGATAACTGGACGTGCTGCGTTTTGAGAAGAGAACCTAAATTTGAGTACTTGCTTGAACAGCCTGCCGCAGCGAAAACG
>JAHDHB010000534.1 GCA_020631545.1 Saprospiraceae bacterium
CTCTACATTTCTTGTTCAATGTCTTCCTCTATGGCTACTTGAAGATCGTAGATTTTTTTGTAGAACCCTTCATTGAGTAATAGGTCGGTATGTGTTCCTTGTTCGATGATCGTTCCTTTATCTAGGATGAAGATGCGATCTGCTTGCTGTATGGAGGTTAGGCGATGCGCTATGATTAGACTGGTTTTGTCTTTCATCGTCTGTTTGAGCGCTTGCTGAATCTTGTATTCCGTTTCTGTGTCTATGGCAGAGGTGGAGTCATCAAGAATCAAAACGTCGGGTTCTCCTAGGAGGGTACGCGCTAAAGCTACCCGCTGTTTTTGGCCTCCTGATAGTGTAACACCTTTTTCACCGACGACCGTATCGTATCCTTTGGTTAGTTTTTGGATAAAGCTACTGACCGTTGATGCATCGGCTACCGCTTTCAAATCGGCCTCATTAGCCGATTGTTTTTGGTAAAAAATATTATTCTTTACGGTGGTTGAAAATAAAAACGGCTTTTGTTCTACAATGCCTAAACGTTTTCTTAACCATGATTTATCCAGTTGGTTTAAGGGAGTTCCGTCGAGGAAAATTTCGCCCGTAGTGGGTTCGTAAAAACGAGCGAGTAGGGCGATAATGGTTGATTTACCTGCCCCTGGCGCTCCCATAATGGCAATATTTTCTCCTGTATTAATGCTGAAACTTAAATCATTAAGAATTTTAGGACCATCTTCGGTATATTGAAAACTGACATTCCGAAATTCAATGTTTCCTAGTATTTTTCCTTGGGGCAATTGCTTGCCGGTGTAATCTTCTTCTTTAGCATCAAGGACTTGTTGGATTCTTTCCATAGCTACTGCGGCCATTCCTGCTTGGGAAACAATTCTTCCGATGCCACGCATTGGCCAAGTGACCATGATGGAATAGGTTAGAAAGCTGACAAATTCGCCTAGAGAAATTTGTTGATTCAAAACGAAGTAAGCACCAGCTAATATGGAAACGGAAATCTGGGCATTCACTAAAAAATCAGAAAATGGCCAAAAGAGAGCTTGAAGATTTACATTTTTCAAACCCATTTTCCGTTTTTCAATGTTTTGTTTTACAAATTTTTCGATTTCGTAATCTTCTTTAGCAAATGCTTGGACAACTCGAATTCCCGATAGGTTTTCTTGGATTATCCCTGTTAATTTGTCTTGTGCTTTTTCGTGTTCTTGCCAAACGACACTTTCCTTTTGAAAAAAGATAGCGGCGGTAATTAGGATAAGCGGGACAATGGCGATGCAAATAAAAGCATATAACGGAAAAGTGATGTACATTAAAGTGAAGGCGCTGCAAAAAATGGCTGTAAAGCGAATCACTTCCACGATTTGTTCTCCGATAAAGGTTCTTACGGTGGTGATGTCTCCTGTACATCGCTGAATCATATCTGCGGAGGGAACTTTGCTAAAGTGTGAAAGGGGCAAAAGCTGGATATGACCAAACAATTTATCCCTCAAGCTTTTAGCGGCTTTTTCGGTACTGGATGCTGCAATTGCTTTCCCTGCAAATAAGGACAATGATTTTATACTGGCAATGACGACAAGCAAACTTCCTATGCAAATCAATACCCATGAAAGATTCTCACTATTTATACTTGGTAATACTGCATAGATCTGCGCTGCGACGGGGTCTTGCTTCGTTATTTGTCCTTGGTTTTCCTTGAATAAGACGACACCATCTATAGCGACTTGTAGCATTTTCGGCTCTAACATTTGCACGAAAATGGCTAGGATAAGCAGGCTCCCTGCAAAGAGGTAGCTACCTTTCCAACGGTCAAGTACAGCGAATAATTTGCGTAGGTTCTGCATGTTTTTACTTCGGTTTTTTGGGGAAAATTGAAAGAATACCTTTTTGTATTGTGTAAAAAGGTTTTTCAGAAGGAATTAGTTCCATATTTTGTGTAGAAAATAATTTTATTGTTGTTTATGGCAAAATTAATGGTTATTTTATGGAAAAAAATGGATTTTAACCGTAGAAGAATTTGGACAACGGGCTTCGCGGGGTCTCCGTCTAGAATTTAATTTTAATATAATGTCCTATGGAAAAATATCATCGAAATAAGAAGTTTATTAATCAACCGAAGTTTCAGGGCGGCATACCTGCTTTGAAGGCTTTTATTGCTAAGCATCTGACCTATCCTGAAAAGGCTTTGAAAGCAAAAATAGAAGGCACTGTAAAATTGCGGTATACGATAAATCACAAGGGATTAGTAACGGAGGCTCAAACGCTCTCTAGCCTAGGACATGGTTGTAATGAGGAGGCGATTCGCTTAGTCAAACTTCTGAAGTTTGAAGTTCCAAAAAATAGAGGGGTAAAGGTACAGTTTCATCGAACGATAAATATTCATTTTCGCTTACCGAAGAAAAAAATTATCAAGAAGAAGGTGGAAACGCCTAAAAAGGTAATTCAATATACCGTTAAACCAGCCAAAAGTCCAGAAAAGAGTTATAGCTATACGATTAAATTTTAAGTTTTTTCGCTTTGCTTGAAATTCTCTCGGGATTTCAATTTCGTTGACTAACGACATAAAAAAAAGCCCTCCAAGATAGCATTCTTAGTCGGGCTCACATGTTTGGGTTGGGAATCTCTTCAACGAATCGGTTGAGAAATAGTTTCTATTATTTATTTTTTATGCATAAACTGTGCCAAGGTTCCTTCCTAACTTGAATTCGATTAGTCTTTGGGTGAATCGTGAGTTATTCATTTACTTAGATACTAACCTTAGTCTTTGTTTAATAAGGTGGTGTAGTCCCGGTAATAGTGGTGGGATGCGGGATAGTTTTAAATGCCCCCTTACGCTCAAATGCTAAGTAGGAGCTACTTAGTGTTTGAAGGAAAAAGGCATTTTCTTGATGTTTTTGCCATCGCTAGTCATTGATTGAAGGCAAAAGACAATGCCTATCCCACATTCAACGGATGGCGCTACACTCCTTTTTCCAAAATAATCGTTTTCGCTCCAACACTACTTAGAACGAAGAAAACCGATAAACTTTAGCTTTATCGTTAATAATAACTCCATGTACGCGTTCTTTCCTTGGTAAGCGGTCATCATCGTAAGACAGACTAAAGAAAATGTCATTATCGTCGGTGGGATAGTTCCCATAGGGATAATCGCCATAGTCAAAATTAAATCCTGTATCTTCCGAAACGACTTTCGAGTCGGGAAACATTTTTTTCCAAGTTTCCCACGTCGTTTCAAAAGAGTGTAAAAAATCGACTTCTTGTCCAATATAAGGCCCTTTAACGCACTTCCAAAGCATCTGAGACCAAACGGAGTTGGTTTCATAATCGAATGTCATGAGGTTATTATTATACAAATAGCCAGAAATCCCAAGGCGGTCTGTCGTCGTACTTTTATCTAATTCCCAAACCATCCCCGTGCCACTGAGCGGACAGTACAACACGGTGAATTTATTCCCTTCGGGCATTTGTTCGTTAATAATCTCATGCCAATCAAGAATAGCATGTGGATAAGCAACGGGCCCCTCACTAGTCCAAAGCCCTACAATCTTATCCTCATTTTCAAGAAAAAATTCATCATTGATAAAATCTTTCTGTTTGTACAAGACTTTAGGAGGATTGAGTAAAGAGACAATGGCATTTTGTGCAGCTCCAATAGCAATACCCTTTTGCGGAATATTCCAAATCGGTAATGCGGGTGTACAATCGACATCAACGGTTCTGTTTTCTCCTTCAAAAATTTCAATACCGGGAAAAATAGCAGCCCAAGCAAACCAGTATCCAGTAGTTGATTTTAAAGCCTGCAACCGTTCCCCTTTCCATCTTCCGCTTATCGCAAATCCTAAAACATTCCAAAAACCACCTTCTTGATCCTTCATCACGATAGGATAATCTTTGTAAGGGGAAAACAGTAAAATAGTTCCGTCATTTAATCTACGAGAGAAAGAAGTCAGCAAATCATCATTTTCATTGCCAAGGACAACAATCTCCTGCTGTTCAAAAACGTCATTAATAATGGTAATATTATTCACGCCATTTGAACTAGCTACGGCAACTGGATTTTCTTCTTTTTGACAACTTAGCATAAAAAAGAGAACGATGGAGAATACAGACCACTTCATAACGATACCTTAAAATTATTTAATCAACTCTGTTTTTCATAGCTCCTCCAATCAAAAGAAGAGTAGGTTTATAAGTTAAGACAATAAATTCAAGAAAACTGTCCAAAAGGCGATAATTTGTCTAGTAGCAAAAAAAAGAGGCGATCCAAAGATGAATCGCCTCTAAAAAAACTATTGTAAGATGAGATTAGTTAACATCCCACCACATTTTTGTGTCTTGGTCATCAGCACCTTGAGCAGAAACCGCATTAGAGTAGTTCGTCTCATTAAGTGTTTGCTCATCAAGAGGATACCTCATTCTATTAGGAATTCCAGCACCATCTAAAGTACCACCAGCAGGCATTTGCAGAATACCGAAGTCTAATCTTCTATATTCCGTCCAACCTTGGATACCTTGGTTGTAAAGAGCAATCCATTTTTGCTTACCAATAACTTCTTTCCAAGTGCTTCCTGCACCAATTAAGGTAGCATAGTCAACAGATGATTGAGCAAGATAGTCCGTAACATCCGTAGAAGAAACAGAACCATCATTCCAAAAATCCATAGAAGCAGCAACCCCTTGGCTGT
>JAHDHB010000535.1 GCA_020631545.1 Saprospiraceae bacterium
GCTTGTATATTGATGGGAAATGGGATTTTAGCCGGACAAATCCTGTGATTCATATCAGCTTTGGTGCTGGAGGAGCTAAGCGTGTAGAAAATCTTCATCGCAATATACACCGCATTTTAGAGTCCTCAGAAGAAAAATTAGGGATCCAACTGGCAGAAGATTTACTTCCTAATGAAAAACTGGCGAAACTCATTAGTACGGCTCATAAAAAAACGGGAAATAAGGTGGTCATCCTTATTGATGAGTACGATAAGCCTATCCTAGATAATATCACCGACGAAAAAACAGCTCGGTTAATGCGCGATGAGCTGAGAGGGTTTTATTCCGTCATCAAGGATAACGATAGGCATATCAGGCTTGTATTTATTACTGGCGTAAGCAAATTTTCTAAGGTAAGTCTCTTTAGTGGCTTGAACAACTTAACCGACATAACCCTAAATCCCGATTTTGGGAATATCTGTGGCTATACCCATGGAGATTTAGAAAGGGTGTTTGGAGAACATCTTCAGGGCATTGATATGGAAATGGTCAGAAAGTGGTACAATGGCTACAATTATTTCGGGGAGAAAGTTTACAACCCCTATGATATTCTATTATTTATATTTAATAAGTATGAATTTCAAAATTATTGGTGGAGTACGGGGAATCCTGAGTTTCTTATCGAACTTTTGGAAAAGCAAGCCTATTACCTTCCCGACTTAGAGAATTATTTCGCTACGAATGATATTTTGGATAGTTTTGATGTAAATAGGATACACTTAGAGGCTTTACTGTGGCAAACGGGTTACTTGACTATTGACAAGAAGGAGGCGACCTATTTTGGTACGACCTATCGACTGAAGGTGCCCAATATGGAAGTTCAAATTTCGCTCAATGCTTTGTTTGTCACTTATTTGACTACGCATGATACGAAAAGGGTTCGTATACAACGAAAGCTAGTGCGGCATTTCGTTGAGGGAAACTTGGATGGGCTGCACAGTGAGCTGTTTTCCCTTTTTGCCTCCATTCCCTACCACAACTTTACCAAAAACAAGATAGCCGAATACGAAGGCTACTATGCCAGCGTAATTTACGCTTACTTCGCCAGTCTAGGCTTCGAGATCATCGCAGAGGATACGAGCAACAAATCCCGCGTAGACATGACGCTAAAGTTGGAAGACAAAGTCTATATCTTTGAATTCAAGGTCGTTAGCGAAGCTGCAGGTGAGGCCTTGGCACAAATAAAAGCCAAGAAATACCACGAAAAATACCAAGCTCTCGCTACAAAAATTTTCCTTGTGGGAATAGAGTTTGACAAGGAAGAACGGAATGTAGCACGTTTTGAGTGGGAACTGCTTGGGAGTGGTGAACGCTAAGGGGCGAGGCTTGAGGTTAGGGGGGCTAAGAACGCTACTAAAGGCAAGAATTCGAGTTCGCAAGAGAAGACGAAGCTTTCGAGGTTCTTAACTCCTAGAGCTATTATCAACCCAACAAACCAGGATTCGCCACCACCCGTTTCATCATGTCAAAGAAGCCTTGATAGTAAGCCATATCCGTCTTATACCGTTTATATTCCTCCATATCCAAACGGCGTTGGCGGAGCATCATTTCATCCATGATCTTTTTCAAGGCCAAGTCTCGATTCTGAATATCCTCATTATTGGCTACTTTGGATGCATAATCCTTATGGTTCATGACCTTTTTCATAAAAGACTTCTTCTTGACCTTGTCATCCTCTGGAATATCTTCCCAACCTGCATTGTAGCGTTCATTAAAAGAACGGATGATTTCGTCCAACTCATCTTTTTCTTCCTCGTTACCGTGTGCGGCCCTAGGGTTGGGGTTCTGCGGATCCAGTTCTGTATTTGAATCGTCTAGACCGATGGCGTGATTCAATTTTGTTCGTTCCAAACCATAAGTCGATAAATCGACGGAATCCAACAACTCATCAATCAAGTCGTTATCTTTGTTGACGATGATTAGCTTGGGTATCAGGAATTTAAGGAACCAAAACAATTGTTCCCACTCCAATCGTTCAAAATGGATAATGGCCGCCATTTGCCCATAGATTTTGACAAACTGCTTCGCTTTTATCTTGAAATCAGCCTTTTCTTCATCCTCCAACTCCAAGCCCTGGTTAAATCGCTCTGCGGCAGTATCAATGATGGGGCTCAAGAACTCCGCTTCCACGCCTTCGAAATACTTGTCTACAAAATCCACGACCTCATGCCAATCATAGACGCCTAGGTCATCCATCATGCCTTTCAATTCATACAATACACCGACATCCGTAGCGCTATTGAGGCTCGTAGAGGTGTAAAAAGCATCAAAAGCGGCTTTGATTTCCTCCACTTGATTAAAGAAATCAAGGATAAATAAATCCTCCGTCTTTTTCCCCAGTTTCAAAGCAGAGCGATTGAGCCTAGATAAGGCTTGTACGGCCAATACGCCTTGCAAGCGCTTATCCACGTACATCGTACACAGTTTGGGTTGGTCAAAGCCTGTCAAGTACTTATTCGCTACAACAAGCAAGCGGTAGCCGTCTTCATCAAACTTGATTCGCGTATCCTTCTCCGCAAAACCATTCATATCTGCTTCGGTATAATCTATGCCGTCTATAGTTTTCTTTCCAGAGAAAGCAATGAGGACTTTAAAAGGATTACCCTTGGTTTCTAATATTTTGCGTATCGCTTGGTAGTAGCGAATGGCGGATTCGATGCTCTGCGTCACGATCATTCCTTTGGCTTTCCCCTTCAGCTTTTTCGGTTTCACCACATTATTCAAAAAATGATCGATCATGACCTCCGCTTTTGTTCCTATCGTTCGCTTATCTTTTTCGACATAGGCTTTCAACTTCTTCTGCGCCTTTTTGGTATCAAACAGCGGATTTTCGGAAATAGACTTCTCTATTTCATAGTAGCTTCTATAAGTCGTATAATTGGCCAAGACATCTAAGATAAAGCCTTCCTGTATGGCCTGTTTCATGGAGTACAAATGAAAGGGCTTGAACTTTCCGTCTTCTTGCTTGACGCCAAAACGTTCCAACGTCGCACTTTTTGGCGTAGCCGTAAAGGCCAGATAGCTCGCATTTCCCTTCATTTTACGTGCGCGCAATGCCTGCAATATCTTATCCTGCGTGTCATCGCCTTCCTCGCCTGACATGCCCATCGCTTGGTTCATCTTACCAGCGGCCAAACCGCCTTGGGAGCTGTGTGCTTCATCGATCACGACTGCAAAACGCTTATCGCTCAAGTCGGAGATACCCTCCACGATAAAAGGAAACTTTTGGATGGTGGTAATGATAATCCGCTTTCCTTCTTCCAAGCTTTTACGCAAATCTCGTGAAGAATAGGCAGGCGCCATGATGTTTTTTACTTGAGAAAACTCTCGGATATTGTCACGCAATTGTTTGTCCAACAGGCGCCTATCCGTCACAACGATGACTGAATCAAATAGCGGACTAGTGATGCTTTTTGCTCCTGGTAAACCCTCGCGTTCTGGATACGTTTCTATCAGCTGATAGGCTGCCCAGGTGATGGAATTGGTCTTTCCTGAACCAGCGGAATGCTGTACCAAATACATATGCCCTACGCCATTTTTACTAGCATGATCCAATATCTTTCGCACGACATCCATCTGATGATACCGTGGGAAAAACAGTGTTCGCGACTTTAAAGGATCTTTCGCTTTTCCGTCAAAACGGACAAAATGTTGGATGATGTTGGCTAAGCTTTCGCGCTTAAAGACATCTAGCCACAAGTAAGCGGTTTTATGGCCATAGGGATTGGGAGGATTGCCCTTGCCGTCGTTATTTCCTTGATTGAAAGGTAGGAAAAAGGTCTTTTCTCCAGCTAGTTTTGTGGCCATATACACCTCATCGGTATCTACAGCAAAGTGTACCAAACAGCGGCCAAAATTCAATAAAGGTTGACTAATGTCTCTATCCTTCTTGTACTGCTTTTGCCCATGCACCCGAGCATTTTGCCCTGTCCAAGGGTTTTTTAGCTCCATCGTTATTATCGCTATACCGTTGACGAAGAGCACCATATCGATTTCCTCCCGCTTGTTGGTCATGCTGTAACAGACTTGGCGGGTTACACTAAACTCATTGGACTCAAAATTTTCTTTTACGCGTTGGCTG
This sequence comes from Saprospiraceae bacterium, assembly GCA_020631545.1. GTDB lineage: Bacteria > Bacteroidota > Bacteroidia > Chitinophagales > Saprospiraceae > JAHDHB01. The sequence continues at coordinate 4,121 of JAHDHB010000535.1, forward strand.
CTGCTGGCTTGCCCCAAAGGGTAGAGTAGGGTGAAATGGGCATCTTCGACGTCTAATCCTTTCCGCAGCAAGACCAATAGGCCATAACGCTTTACCATTCTATCATAACGCTCTAGTATCTTCAAGCGCCAATCCGCATTTCGCTGTATTTTTTCTAGCTCTTCCTTCTGAGTAGTCTCTAAGAAATGCCAAAAGCGTACCTCATCTAGTGCGTATTGGGCATTGAAGTCCTTCGGTTCTCCTCTGTAGTAGCCACGACCACCATAAGCGACTGCCGGCTCCCGTAGTAGATGGCTGTCCGTATTCGAATCTTCTGGTTGTAGACCTGTCAAAGCTTTCTCAATAGAAGCTTCTAGGGCTTGTTCGTTCGTTTTACTGGGCATTTTTCTCGCTCTTGTTTGTTCAATCCTTTGTAATTACAAGGACAGGAAATTAGTTGGGGGCGGCTAACAGCTTGGATAGCACACCAATTCTTTCACGAATATAACAATATTCAAAAAACCATTACTGCATTTTGTTAAAAATATGATGGGGAAGTTGTATCTAGC
>JAHDHB010000536.1 GCA_020631545.1 Saprospiraceae bacterium
TATCGGGATTTTGGCGTAAAAAATTGCCACAAAGACACATAGACACATAGTTTTTTGACGACATGAACATGTCAAGAACACCTAGGTTTAATAGGAGGTCTTACGACCTTTTCACATAGACTCTCATGGCGGTAAATGCCTGCTAAAAAACCTCTATAATAGCCTGAATTTCAAATTGTCTACTTGTAATTTCGTGTTTAAAAAACAGCAAAATGAAAACATGTATTGCATAAGGAAATATAAGGTTTTAAGAGTATGTAAGGGCAAAATGGACGAAAACAAGACTAAGTCCCGATAGCTATCGTGGATAACTAAACGGCATGGAATAGAAGAATCAAAAAAGTTAAAACAAGAAGCCTAAAATGCTAGGAGCAAGCTGGCTCTCCCTGTAGAGGGAACCCGCATCCCTATCGGAAGACAGACAGAGGGTTGTACGCAGCTACCCACGATCCATTTTCCACCTCATCACCTCCTGTTCAAAATTCAAAGAACCCGGCACCGTTACATACCGTTTCACAAATTCAAAGCCCACCTTCTCCAAGACACGATTAGGCGCAGAATTTAAAGCGTAAGGCTCACAAAACAAAGTTTTTAAGTGCAAAAGCTTAAAGAAAAGAGGAATAGATTGCTTGACCAATTCCGTCCCAATGCCTTGACGACGTTTAGAAGAAGACCACAAGTGCAAGTGCATTTTTGCGTGTTCTCCAAATACAATTTCATTCACATTGCAATGACCTACAGCTTGTCCATCGACCTCCCAAATTAAAGCTAAAGCCCCTTTCTTTTCATAAGGCAAAGCCAATTGATTCATCAACATATTGGTTAATCCTTCTCGACTTGGTAATTTATCCAAATCGACGCCCATTCCGACCATAAAATCAGGATCAGAATTTAGCCAATAATCAGCAATGAGTGCTATATCGTTCTCTTGGATTTCCCTTACTGAATTCATAATAGGAGTGTTGTTTTATAGCAATTACGTTTTGGTTTTTTTGCGTAAACCCTTTAAGGCTAAATAAGCTGACCGTCAAGTCTTAAGCTAAAACGTTTGTCAAGAACCTCTAGTATCAAATCAAGATGGCCTTCCTTGGTAACCTCTCGTTTAATATCGTAGTTAGAATCCGTTAAGTATTCAGGTTCTAGGGTACGTCTGGAGACTCGATTTTCGAAAAAATCTTTTTGGTGAAGATTTAAGGGCCTTTCAGCATCTTTCGGTCTAGTTTCAATGACATAGCGTAGCATCGTTTTGTCATCTACTTTCCAGCGGTGTAAACCACGTTCCGATTCTAAAAATAAATAAGAAGCAGGGCCATTAACTTGAATTTCAACGCCTAATAATTGATCGTCCTCTTCTACTGGCGTAAAATTGTCCTTATGATTAGGCATAAATGGAAGTAGGACATATTCATGACGAGGTACTTTTTTGGTCATGATATTTCCTTCTTCATCAGGTTCAGGGAGGATTAATTCATGGAAATAATCGTCTCGATACCAAACTGTTTTGATTTCAAAAACCAAATTTTTTCGTTCTAATAAAGCGATGTAGAAATCAAGATAAACACCCACTTCTTGCCCATAAATAGCTAGGGTACAAGAAGAAAATTCTGGATTTAAATCGCCATAAAGTTTCATTTTTACAGCTAAACAATCCTGCTCCCAAGCTTTAATATGATCGATAATATCCATTTGGTACATTCGCATTCCCATGCAAGTCAATACAAAATCACGTTCATACCCTTCAATCACTCTACTGGTCTCCAAGCAAAGTTCCTTCGTACTCAGTAAATTAGTGTATTTATTAGCCAAGTGTTCATCTTGCCAAAACCGTTCTTTTTTTCGTTTTAATTTCCCCTCCAAAATATCTAATTCACTCAACAAGCGGATGAATACACGTCCTTCCAGCAAACGATGAAAAGCGCGCCGAAGATCAGCGGCATGTTCTGCCCAATTATTGCGTTCAAGCTCTTCTAATAAGAGGTCAATTTTCATCTCATCCGCCTCAATCTGAATGTTCGGAGTCCCCTTTTTGCAATCAATATTTACAATCAAGTGGTCGTCGAAATTTTTGATATTCAGTTGCTTAGCGAGTGGAGTGATCACCTCTTCGCGCACAGTTCGCTGTAGTTGACGTGCGCCATATTTGGGGCTATAGCCTTTTTCTGACAACCAAATCAATAAAGAGTCATCCAAGTATAAATCGATACGACGATGAAAGATACCTTCTCGTTTTTTAAATAATTTAATTTCACGCTCAACAACATGTCTTACAACCTCTTGTGATAAAGGCTCGAAAGGAATTACTTTATCAATACGCCCAAACAATTCAGGTCGAAAGTGCTTCTTGACGGCGGACATAAAGTGGCTAGAAATTTCCTGAGTATCCACCGTACTCTTCCAGCTAATCTTACCTTCTTGCAGATTAGAAGCCCCAATATTAGACGTCATAATGATGATCGTACTACAAAAATTGACGAGTTGTCCACTGCTATCAGTCAAACGACCCTCGGAAAGCAATTGTAGAAGCAAATCATAGAAAGTAGGATCTGCTTTCTCGATTTCATCAAATAAAACCACCGAAAATGGCTCCCGTCTTACCGAAGAAGTAAGCAAACCATCTTGGAAAAAACTCTCTCCAGTCAAGCGCATCACTGAATATGGATTGGAATACTCACTCATGTCAAAGCGTATCATCCGATTACGATTTCCAAACATGAAAGCGGCCAAAACCTTTGCCATTTCTGTTTTTCCTACACCTGTTGGGCCTACAAAAAGAAAAGAAGCAATTGGTTTTCCTTTGCGCGTTAAAGCCGCTTTAACAGAGGCCAACAAGTCAACAACACTATTTACGGCTAGCGGTTGTCCGTAAATATTGGAATCAAAGAAATTACGAACACCATTCAGGGGCATGGAGACGGAGGGATCAACAATAAATGCCGGCATTCCCGTCTCTTCGCAAAAATGTTTGATGACTTCAGAGCGATCTATAGAAGGAATACCAGTGGCACTATTCGCAAGATTAACTTTTTGATGGAGAATGACACTTTCTAAAAAACGAATAGGCTTCCCTGGAAATCCTGCATAAGGCGTAAATCGACGATTTAGACGGATGGTTTCTAGAATGGCATTCAGTTCTATATGAATGCCTAAATTTCCTGCAAAATCCTGAATGCTTTTTGTGATAATTTCCTGCAATTCCTCCTTAGGCTCCTCTATTCGAAGGATTTGAAACAAGGGCAAGAAGTTGGGCGAAAGCCGATCTATTCGAGCATATTCTTCTTCAGAGCATTCCGAAATCAGATTGACCTCGCCTCTTGATAAATATTCTCGAAGATATTCCGCCATGCTCATACTATTTCCTTCATATTGACCAACCTCGAACAGCTCAGAAAGATTACGAACAAAAAGAAAATCGCCCTTACTGGATAGTTCCTTGCACAAATAGGCTAGATTATCTTCCCACCCCGTATCCATGGTCAATTCCTTAATGAGTGTAGATGCTGTTGTTTCCCAGATCGTTTCTTTTATTCGCAAGCGTTTCTGTTGTCTTGCCAGCTCCCATACTAAAGCCGTTTTACCTACACCAGAAGCACCAACAAGTAGTATATTGCGGCTAAATTTTCCTTTAGCCATTCGTACAAGCTGCTGTATTTCTTCTTTTCTTCCATACAGCTTATTACGCACCAGCGTAATTTTTGTCGCCACCTTAGGTAATAACTCCTCTCGTCCGTCCTGTTGAAGTTTTTCCAATTCTCTAGGGGAATGTATCCGAAGACTAAGCTGATTGGTCTTCAATTCTACCGTTTCTAGCCAAAGAGCAGCCACAAGACGACTCATAGCACCCATCCGTTGATTTCGGACAAACTCTAATCGAATGTTCTGTTCTATTATTTTCTCCAAGTCTTTTTCCTTATCGGCAATAGCCTCCACGCCTAGGGCAGGAACCAGTGCCCAATATCGTTTTTCTGAGGCCCAGTAGTAGTAATCAAAAGTAGCCTCAAAAGCAGGATGGATGACCTTACTTTTGGATGGGCCAAAAAGCAGGGTAAGCTGTTGTTGTTTAACTTCTCCACGTACTTGATACTTGAGCAATTCGTTGTAGCTCCCTTTGTCTAATACCTTCTTTTGGAAGGTGTTAGCAAACTGACTAGCAAGTGTTGACGAATTTTGATCCAATAAAAGCATATTGGAATCAAACAAAGAAGTTGCAAGTTCTCCACCTGTAGCAAAGCGAAGATTAATCGTATAATAAGCGGTAGAAATGTTATAAGCCATGATTGTCTAGTCAATTACACCAATAAGTAAGACTCAAGATAACGCCTAATTCTTAATTTTTATAAATACTTACGTTAAAACGTGGCTGAGATGGGAAAATATTGGGAATGACCTGTTCGACTTGAAAGAGCAAGCAAGCTTGAGGGCTCGAAATGTACGCGTAAACAGGGACTAAACAAAAGCATAACGAAGAAAAGAGGGGGCCTATTTTTTATAAGAATCTTGAATAGTAAGAAAAGGCAATACACACCCATTCTCACCAGCAATTCTCGGTTTGCAAAAGCAATAGGAAGCTATTGGGTGTTCGCAAGAGAAGGCGGTAGCCTTCGAGATGCTATAGCAAGGGGTTTCAACCCCTTGGTTCGTAAAATAAGCCAAAAGTTTTGCCC
>JAHDHB010000537.1 GCA_020631545.1 Saprospiraceae bacterium
GATAATGAACGGTTTTTATAATGTGGCAATAAAAAACGAGAGTTTTTTGCAGGAATTGCCCTCTTCTCAAACCTTTGACTACCTAATCGGAGATCCCCCTCTAAAAGCTATTTATGGTGATTTAGTGGAGATATATGCTTTATACAGGAGGTGGGGAATCCAATTTTCAAACGCCTATAAAAGAGGGTATAGCACCCCTATTTTATTCGTGTTGTCGAAACTGAAAGGAGATGGAAAGGCCGTCATTACGGTAGCGGATAGTTTTCTTTATGCAACAGGAAAAGATAGAAGCATACGAGAATTGCTAATCAAGGCAGATTTAATAGAAAGTATTATTAGTCTTCCTAGTGGGGCAATGAAACCTTATACTGGAGCAAAGGCTTCTGTTTTGGTGATAAATAAAAATAAACCTGATGAACTTCGTCAAAAAATCAAGTTTATTGAAAGTCATGCCATTTATGAGGATAGATACTCAATGGATATTAACTATGAGCAGGTGATTGTGGCGCATCGATATGAGACTAAAAAAAGGTTGTCAAACTTTAAAATACTTGACTTAAAACAGTTAAATAAGAACTATAGCCTTGGGGCTAGTGACTATAGTGCTGAAATGCTTTTGACGGAAGAGATGGTAGCTACAGGGAAAGGCATGAGGTTAGGTGATGTTGTGGCAATACGAGGTGGATTAAGTCCTAAAAAAGAAGAAATTAGCCCCGACGGGGAAATTCTTTTGGTGAAAAATGAAAATCTATCTAAAGATATTTTGGATATACAGTTGGACTTGAAAAAAGTACCGCATAGGATTAGTTCAAAGAATACGAGAGCGCTTTTAACTAAAGAGGCTATATTGATTGCACGTATTGGAGAACAATTAAAGCCTACTTTTTTTATGCCTTCTTCTGATTATCTAAAGGTGATGTTTCATAGTGGGGTTTATGCGCTTGCGCCTAAGGGGAAAAAAAAGGCGATTGATTTGGAATATCTTTATTATCAGCTATACACCGAATTTGTTTTAGACCAAATTAAGCGAAAAAGGAAAGGCTCTGTTATGCCGCACCATAGTAAAAAAATGTTGGAACAAGTGGTTATTCCTTATGTAGATCTTGAAGCACAGAAGGAATTTGTTACGGCCCAGAAGGCGACTATTATTGCGGAGGAACGGGCAAAGGTTGAAGAACGAATAAAGGTGTTGGGGTATAAGGAAGAGGTTGAAAAAAAAGAGAGTATAATAGTGAAGACGCTTGTACATCAGCTGCGGCCTACTTTATCTGGGATTGCTATGGATGTTCAAGCATTTAAACGTATAGTTGAGAAGCATAATTTAGTCGATTATAAAGAATTTGATGATGAACCAGATGAAATTGATCCTGAATTGAAGGATCTAATAGGTGAGGTAGAAAACTACCCGCTTAGTGAGATGATAGAGCGGCTTGAATCTGATACACATCATTTAAACGAGGTTTTGACGACGGTTAATAAGGTAATGAATTTTAGGATTGAGCCTAGTGATAAAGCAGATACGGATTTGTTGCAATTTTTACAAACGTATGCCGAAGGAAATCAAGCGAATAAATCCGACTGGTATAAATTTGAAGTAAAGGGGGCTGCTGTAGTAATGGCTATTCATCAACCCTCTTTTCGGGAGTTGTTAGATCAGCTTGTTTTAAATGCCGAAAAACATGGGTTTTCCAAGTATAAAACGAAAGGAGCGGCTAAAATTTCCTTTAAGATAAAGGTAGATAAGGAACGCAACGTGGTTGTAATGGATTACCAAAACAATGGTAGACCTTATGCCATGACGGAAGAACATTATGTTTCGCTTTTTACTAAAAGGCAAGGCAGTGATGGCTCAGGAATAGGAGGTAACTATATCAAACGAATTGTAGAGGCGCATGGAGGGGAGCTGGGGGTAAAAGGAAACAATCTTTCAGGATTTCAAATGATTATTGAATTTCCATTAACACAAAATAATTACGATGAATAATGTAATCCTTATTGAAGATCGCGAAGAATATGCTAATAAGTTTAAACGAGAAGCAAAGGCGAAAAATATCAATATAGTACATAAAAAAAGTTTAGAAGGCTTAAAAAAGCTATTACCCGAGCGAGAACATCAATTTTCGGCGGTTATTTTGGACATCAAATGTTTATTGGTAGATGATCAGCCAATGGAAAATGCGAATTTTATTGGAGCAGCGATGACATATCTTAACCAAAATGTGCCAAGCTTTCCTCGTTTTATTCTTACTGGGGATGATCATGAGTTTCATCAGTGGGGGCGTCATAATGCTGATGAAAAGCTATTTTTAAAAACGCCAGAAAGTGAAGGTGAGTTGTTTAAGGAGCTTCAATATTGTATTGATAATTGTGAAAACTTGAGGATAAAACGGGAATATCCAAAGGTGTTCGAAGTTTTTGAGAAAGGCTGGATGGATGCCCAAAGCGAGGCTATAACTTTGAAGATAATTAAGGAAGGAGAGAAAGAGCGTGATTTTGCCAAGTTCAAAGGAATCTGTGCAGAAATACGTGCCATGCAGGAGCGCATTTATAAGTCGATAAATGCAAAGGATAAAAGTGTGGTTCCAGATAATAAGTTTAAGCCGAATGGAATGATTAAATTCAATGACTTAATGCATCATTTGTCTGGTTATCCTGTTAGACGCATTCCAACTAATACAGTATACCAAAATGGTGCTATAGTCAATATTTCAAATGCTATTTATTGGTCATGTGGTGAATATATCCATGATGATCCTAGTCGCACCTATTTCATTAGTCACAATACCGTGAAGTCGATGATATATGGGCTTTTGGAATTGCTGATTTGGGCTAAGCAGTATTTAAGGTGATATGGTTAATCATTTTTCCCAAAAAATGAGATAAATGTCATAGCCTTTCGAGCACAAAAATTAGTTAATAATACATGTATATGTGTATATGATGAATTTATTCGAAGATCTTGATATACTCCCACAATGTGTCGTTTGTTTTGTATTCCTTTCGAGGCAAATTGAGAATAACTAAAAGATAATGCATAACAGGTTAGTTGGAGCAGTGTGCAAAGCGGTCTCGCAATCATGACTTGACCTTGCTTTTAATAATTGTGCTTCGAACTTATTAACAGTAACTTTTAATGAATACGATAGAGTTGAAAACCAATCTCATACGTAGGATACAACAGACAAATAACAACGATTTGTTGAATTATTTATTGCGAATTATTTCACAAACCGAAAGTGAAGCGGTATACGCGTTAAATTCTTTTGAAAAGGAAGTTATTAATAAAGGATTGGAACAACACAAAAATGGAGAAAGTATTCCTCACGAGCAAGTAATGAATGAAATTGAAAAATGGCTAGAGGTCTCCAGAAGCTAAACGGATTTTTATAAAAATTTTAGAATTCTACACCCGTAGAAATGGTTCCAATAAATACAGTAAAAAGCTAAATACAGAAATAAAGGAAAGTATCATCCTTCTTGGTGAATTTCCCCCAATTGCAAGCAAGGAGAAAGCCTTTCCCTTTGGAGGGAAAGGTTTGGATAGGGTTACCTTTATAACATAAGACTCTAGGATGGCGAAAATTTAAATATAGATGTCGCTGTTGTGCGATATAGCAACTTTGCAGCGTCCATTGAAATTTATTACCTTTGGACAGCAATAGAATATAAACCGTATTGATGGGGGCGTGGCGTGATTGCAGATATTAGGCAAACTAAAAATGCCATTCTACCTCTAGAAGCATAACAAAAATGAAGCAGGAATACAAAGAAATAAAATTTGACAAAAGTACGGGCAAGTTTCAATTTGATTGCGTCAACTATCAAGATGTCCTAAAAAAAAGGCCAACAGACCATAGTCAGTTTAATTTTCATAAAGTTTCTTTTTATGCGCTACTGTTAATTACTCAAAATACTTGTACGCACAATCTAAATTTTAAGGATTATCAATTAAAAAAGGGATCACTAATTACTTTGCGGAAAGACAATATTCATAAATTTTATAAGAGCAATGCCAAGGGAATTCTGCTTGTTTTTACCGAAAACTTTATCATAAACCATGCGATTAAACTAGAAGCTTCAAAAACATTCTTACTGTTTAATGAAATGTTAGCTTCGCCCAAAATACAATTAAATGAAGTTGAATATAATGAAATCATAACCTTAATAGACTTGATAAGGAAAGAGTATGCTGAAGTAAATGATAATAATTACGCGTCTAATATTGTTAGAAAATTTGTTCAAATTTTGATTATTAAATTATTTCGAATAAAATCAAAGGACAATGCCTCTTTTGAAAATAGTAAATATTTGTCCATGTTTTTGGCGTTTCAAGCCTTAGTGGAAAAGCATTGTTTTGAGTACAAAAAGGTTTCTTTCTATGCAAAAAAAATGGGGTTTACGACGAAAACACTCAATAATGTTACCCAAAGCATCATTCAAAAGACGGCCAAAGCATTCATAAATGACATCGTAATTATCCAATCGAAAAGGCTGATAATTAACTCTCAAGACTCCTTGACGCAGATTTCCTACCAAGTAGGATTTGAAGAACCGACCAATTTTTTTAAATACTTTATCAAATATGCTGGCGTATCGCCAAGTCAATTTAGAGCAAACTACCTAGCTGATGCTACTTTGTAGAGGGTAGGGGGGAGTACCC
>JAHDHB010000538.1:0-3900 GCA_020631545.1 Saprospiraceae bacterium
GTCCTTTGTCCTTTGTCCTTTGTCCTTTGTCCTTTGTCCTTTGTCCTTTGTCCTAAGACAAACAAAAAAATGATAAAAATTGGTTTAAATCAATGAATTTCAAGCAAAAAATGAACATTTACTTCAAAAACACATTTTTTGTACTCAAAAAAATTAAAATTAATTCTCAAAAAAATTACACTTTTAGACCAAAATGTTTTATCTTTGTATTGTACAAGGGAGGAAATGACCCCGAATCACCTAAAGAAGTGACTTCGTAGGCAGCGAAAAAGCTGCCACGCCCTAACCCGGATTTTTACTAACCTAACCCAAACTATTTACATTTCCTCCTCCACTTATTTTGCTTTCTTAATCAGTAAGGTGTCTGCTTCCCGTCCTCTAGCAGGCACCTTCTTTTTTTTAGTCCCGTTGACTTTCGTCGACAAGTTGAGTTATCCTATCTTCATCTGTGAATGACTAGAAGGCAGGGCGTGGGTAAACATGGAGTTTGTCCAATCCTTGCCTCCTATCATCTCTTCATATCCTATTTTTCACAAAGATTGTTTTTTAACCGTGACAGATTTTTGAAACCTTTCACGTTTAAAAAACAATCCCCACAGCACACGAAAATCCTAAAAAGACAAAATTGGGCACAAAAAAAGCATCCAAACAATAGCTTGGATGCTTTTTTATAACTCTTTCGAGAATTCAACTCTAGAAGAATTGTTCTCTATTATCATCTACATCAGCAGCTTTTTTCAGGGCTTCGATTAGAGCACCTTGCGTACCAAAACGTCCTAAGGACTGAAGCATTTTGCTGGAAGTTTGTCGTTTAAGATTCTCCATATTACCTACAGGAGCTACAGAAGGAGCAGAATCTAGTTGGACAATATAAACGCCGTCATTACCCGCAATAGGCTTTGAAGGCTGATTTGGTTGTAATCCAAAAGCAGTAGATAATACATTGTATTCTCTAGTCAATTCTCCTGCATTGCTAGCACCACCAAGACTTACTCCCGTGAGGGATGTCGTAGCAAAACTGAGAACCAGCAGCCGTCAAATCTTTACCGTTTAACTGAGCAATTAATTTCTCCGCTTTCTTCTTGTTTCTTACTTGCACCGCAACTTCATTACGAACCTGCTTCAAAGGCATCATGCCTGCTTTGTTCACATCATTCAATACAGCAACGACGAATTTGCTCTTGTATTGATGCACAGGATCAAGGAAGGTGTAAAATTCAGGAGAAACATCGCCTTTATTCGCTTTGAATGCCCAACGAATCAAATCTCTAGAAGATTGCCCCGCAGGAAGACCACCAGAACCTGGAAGCACAAAATCATTAGCACCAACGACAGCGCTACGCTTGTTCAAGCCTTGTCCTGAAACACTCTTATTAAAAGTTTCTTGCGAACGATTATCTCTAACGAAGTTGAAAGCCATTTTATCGCCTTTATCTTGTGTTGCTTGGCTAGGAATGATAGGTTCTTCTACGTAAGCCACTCGTACGCCTGTTGTACCTTTATCTACGACTTTCGTCACTTCCACCAAATGCACACCAGAAGGAGAAACTAAGGTGTAAAGTTTTCCAACTTTCGCTTCATAGAAAATCAAATTTCTTAAAGAAGGCAAGCCGATATCTGGACCAAGCATTCCGCCTAAGTCTCCACCATTAGCTCTAGTACCGTCTTGACCATACTTTGAAGCCATAGCAGCAAAGGTAGAATCCGTCGTTTCTAAAACCGTTTTAACGCTATCAACTAAAAACTGCATAGCTGCTTTAACGCCGTCAGGGTTAAACTCTGCATTTTCTACAGAACGGAAAATATGACGAGCCTCAACAGAGTCTCTCACACCACGACGATCTACTAGTTTAACAGCTTTGTAGTAACCTTGGTCAATGTAAGGCCCAACAACGGTGCCTACAGACACCTTATATAGAGAGTCCGCGATAACGCTGCTCAAATCTTCTTTCTTGACATACTTGGTATCATAAATACCATAGTTTTCAACGATAAAGTCGGAATCGTTTTCTACCGTTCTAAAATCTGCTGCTAAATCAGCAATTTTTTTCTTGATAGCTGCTGAATCTTCTCCAGAAGGAAAGACTTCAAACTCTACAAATTCGACTTCACGAGTTTCTTGGTCTTGAGTAAACTCAACTTTATGCTCGTTCATATAAGCTTGAAGCTCTTTGTCATCCACAGGGACTTCACTATCTTCGATTTGCTCATAAGGAACCTTTACATAGCTAATGTTAGCTGTTTGATTATCCAATTTGTTGACTTCTTCCGCCATCCAAGAAGGCGTATACATCGCTTTACCAACCATAGAACTCAATTTTGTTCCAATCTGATCAGTGATAATGCGATTTTCTAGATCCGCAAAGAAGTACATCCACTCAGGTGCCAATTTCTTAGCCACGAAGTTGTCATGTGCTTGTTGTACTTGACTAACATCGATACGACCTGTTTGTGGATTATAAAATTCAGGACTTTGGTAAATAACAGGGCTAACCATTGAACCGTAAAGTAATTCTTTCAATTCAGATGGGCTAACGTTTATCCCTAAGTCATCCGACTCATTTTGAAGTAAAGTCTCTGCGATTAAGGATTGCCAAGTGTTTTCCTTGTCTTGAAAAGAGTTGTCGCTATTTCTGTTTCGATTACGAGTTTGTTCCATGCGGGCAAACTCCGCATAGCTGATGGTTTTACCTTCAACTTCCCCTATATCGCCACCAGTAACGGCGCTACCACGACCTGCATTACCCATCATATCCATAAGGATAAATCCTCCCATACCGATACCAATGCAGATAATCATCAACCAACTTCTCTTGCGAATTTCACCAATAAGTGCCATGTCGTTTAAAATTTTTCCTGTGTTTTTTTCAAATCGGGTTCGATTGACTCAAAAGGCCAAAAAGCCCACCCCGACCTTATACAAACATTTTGGTTGTGTAAAAAAGTGTTTTCTAACTGACTACAGTAAAAATGCCTCGTTTTTAGAGACAGGAATTCTAAGCTAACATTTTATTTAGCCAAAATTCTCTGCAAAGAACGTAGTTTCTATTGGAAAATCAAAATTTTAAAGGGATGGATATATTTTTCTTGTAGGGTTTATTCTTGAGTTCCTTTTTGAATCGTAGTAGCTTTTCTTGCTCTTTTAGGTTAGTTTTTTAGATTCGCGTTAGATCTGAAAACTAACTTCTTTATTGAAAAAAGATAATTCTACAACATTCCTTACCTTTTCGAGTAGCTTTTTTTTATTTTTGGCGCAGATTTCTTATCTTATTAATGAATTCTATTACAGATGGCGTATGAATATGATGTTTTTGTAAGTTATAAAAGTAAAAACCGAGATTGGATTCAAGAGATTTTTCTTCCGATATTTGAATCCGAATTGGAAGAAACATTGGCTAGGAGAATAAAGATTTTCTTGGATACTGATGATATTAACCCCGGCGATGCTTGGCCAGAAAGGTTGTACCGTGCCTTAGCTCGATCAAAGTGTATGGTCGCTTTTTGGACACCTTATTACTTTAGAATGTCTGACTGGTGTTTAAAGGAATTTGCAGCTATGCATTATAGACAGGAACAATTAAGGACAACGCCTCAAGGTTTAATTCTTCCAGTTAGATTGCATGACGGAGAACATTTTCATCCATTGGCCAATAAAATTCAGATGTTGGACTGCCGAAAATATAATACCTCCATTTCTAAAGCTTTCAAAAACACAGCGAACCACTTAGAATTAGAAGGATTGATAAAAGGCTGGATTCCTAAAGTAGCTGAGGTAATAACAAATGCACCTGATTGGAAAGTTGATTTTGAGTCTGACGCTTGGCTTCAAGTCCCTTTCGACAATCTTCCTCCTTTTACACCAAAACCATTAACTAATCCAACTAAATTATGGGCAAAGTA
>JAHDHB010000538.1:3910-4626 GCA_020631545.1 Saprospiraceae bacterium
AAGTAATTACATTTTATTCCTATAAGGGAGGTGTTGGGCGTTCTATGGCCTTGATCAATGTAGCTACATTAATGGCACATTGGGGGTACAAGGTATTAGTGGTAGATTGGGATTTGGAGGCACCTGGTTTAGAGAATTTCTTTAAAAAATGTATTTCACAAGAAAATTACCAAGAAATTAAAGAAAGAGAGGGCTTAATTGACTTGCTAATAAATACTTCAAAAGCAAAAAACAAAGACCAGTTTTCTTATAAATCATATGTAACCGAGCTTGTAATTAATCATTGGGGGAAATTAGCAAAGCAACAAAAACCTCAAGACATCCATTTTATATCCGCAGGAAGACGAGATAAAGAGTACTTTAAGCGTGTAATGAATTTTGACATTGGTGCTTTTTATGAATTGTACAATGGTGGCGAAATCATCGAACATTTAAGGGAAGAATGGATAAAGGATTATGATTTTGTGTTAGTTGATAGCCGTACTGGGGTAACCGATATTGGAGGGATTTGCACCATTCAACTACCTGATATTCTTGTCCCCTTGTTTACAGCTACTCAGCAGGGATTTGATGGAACAATTAACATTGTTCAAAGAGCTTTAAATGCACAAATGGATTTACCTTATGATCGTTTTCGACTCCTAGCTTTACCTATAGCTACACGTTTTGATCAAAATGAATTTAATCTTTATAATTTTTGGTTGGAAAAATTTGCA
>JAHDHB010000539.1 GCA_020631545.1 Saprospiraceae bacterium
GATTCGCCTCCATCATTACCAAGTTGTTCAGAAAAAAGAGATGGACTATTTACTAGGAAGAAAAGCCCCATAAAAACGCAGAAAATGAGATTTTTTTTCATAACACATCAAATTTAATAAAAATGAATTAAAATTATAAAAATTGGCGTTTGGGCTCTTTTAAAATAATACAATACAAAAATAACGTTTTTTTCGACCAATTTCTACCAATTTAGGTAAATTCAGAATAGGCACTAAAATATATAACTACCTGTTTTTAAAAGCATTTAAATCAACAAAAAAACAACAATGCTTCAATATTAGCTATTCAGTCCCTTCCAAAAAGGAATAAAGCAGGAAAAAGAACATTAGAATTTAGCTCCTATCTTGCAAGCAAATAGCAAGGATGCCAAAGTTTTGAAAGACATTAAGAAAGTAACATCAAAGTTTTGGAGAACTCCTTTTTCATGTGAACAGAGGAGATGGCCGCCCTCCATCTCCTCCCTAGTAATCTAATAATACTCAAGAATCACCAAGATTTTGCTCTTGAAGAAAAAACTGTGGTTAGGGCTTGATTCAGAGCAATTTCTTGGCTTTTTTGAAGGAAGGTGGTACCTAATACAAGTATCGTACACCTAAGTTATACGTTTGCCCTGCACCAGCATTTTTTCCATTCCAAAAGCTAGAATAGAGAACTTCCAATTCGAAACGTTTGGTCACTTGAAATTTTGCACCAGCTCCTGACTGTATATAATAGGCGCTAATACCTCCATCCCCCCAAGTTGGCGTCCACTCTGTCATCAAATAGAAGGAGAGCCAATCCGTTGCAAAATAGCTAGGAAAAATTTTAAGCGGCGTCGATAAATTTGAGCTTTTTACCCCATCATTTTGAGTGTCGATTCTACTCCAGAGCGTAAATTCTCCAAAAATGTTAAAATCTTCTCCAATTCGCTTGTCATAAAAAGTTTGCTGAAACCATTGAATCCCTTGATATTCAAGAAAACGTGAAGTATTTGCATTGCCTTCTAATCCTTTTCGCAGAGGAAAAAGCACAATAGTCTGGAAAGATAAACCTTTGATATTAAAGGGTGCGTATTTAAGTTTTGGCCCTAGGACAGGTAGACCAACCCGATTATCCCAAACGCCATTGGTAGGACGAAATGAAGCCGTCTTGAAGTAAGCATCAAAACCAAGATTAAACTTAGAAGAAAGACCATAAGAAAACTGTGCAATAGATGTAAAATATAAATCACGACCATTCACCGACTTTCGATTCTTATCGGAATCAAAAAATTCTGCTTGGGTATATAAATTGTTAAACACCTTCACCTCAATTTGTTTTGGTTTTAAGAGGGCAGAAGGGGTGTAAGTCTTTAAGTTACTTGTCGTTGTAGGCGTCGGATTGTTCGACAAGTTTCCTGAATTCCTGTTCTCCTTCGTGTCATTTAATGCCCAATCGTATTCATAATAACCAAGGCGATAATTTTTGGAAATGAAAGATTCTCGATATTTATTGACAAAATCAAGCAGGTCTCCTTCCTCCAAAAAGTCATTTTTATACCAAGAAAAAATCTGCGATAATTTAACCGTTTTTTTCACTTCATCTACTTGGATAAAGTTAGGATCATTCAAAGCTAGTCTCGTTTGTGCTTCTAATTGTGCATCAAGTTGCGCTGGTCGATATGCAAAATTGGTGATTTTAGGGCATCCTTTTGCTGCACAAACAAGGACAAAATGATAGCGAGCATCAGGGTAATGCTTGAGTAATTTCTCTTTTTCTAGGTCGTTTAATGTCATTTTCTCCCTAGCAATCAAATGTACTTGATTATCAAAAAAACCATTAATTGATTGAATTGATGCTATTGGATAATTTGGCAATAAAGAATTTATAACCGTAAGATTATAAGCATTAATGTAAAAAGCGATTTGTTCTTCTCTAGCTAACCCCGCGAGACTAGTCGTTTCCACCATTTTCATCAGTTCATCCAATTCCGCCGTATTATTCTTTATCCCTTCATAATCTACTAATCCATTCTTGACGTGTTTTTTAAAAAAAACATCTGCTTGCTCAAAAAAAACTTTTATATCCTCATTTGCAATTCCTGTGACAGGCAAAACCAAAGACAAACATAAAAGAAGAATCATCTTATACATCTACAGTCAATTTATTTAGTGATTAAAGGTCAAATTTATCATTTTTCCTTGTCTTTTTATGTAGCCATCGTGACAATACTACTTTTTGAGTAAGTAATATTTCAAAAATTATTGTTTACGCAGCATTTAATTTTTTTAAGTATCTTTGTGACAATGAACAAATTCCGATGTTCGTCCTAACTACAATAAACTATCTAAACAAATTATGTCTAGTATGTTATGTCTGTACCCAAGTTTTAAGACAACAAAGCAACGGCTTTATGTCTTCCTTGTATTTCTTTTCATTTCATTTACTTCTTTTGCACAGGTAAATGTAAATGATTCACTGGCACTTGTACAACTTTACAATTCAACCAATGGTAGTACCTGGTCGAATAATTCCGGTTGGTTAAGTGACCCAGTACAGGATTGGCATGGAGTAACACTTACAAACAACCGTGTTACAGCTTTATTTCTTCAAGGGAATAACCTTACGGGAACCTTGCCTCCAGCCATTGGAGATTTAGAGGAATTACAGACCTTGTTTTTAGTTGGCAATGCTATTGGCGGTAATCTTCCACCGCAAATTGGAAACCTTAGTAAGGTGACATTATTGTATTTACTAGGAAATTCCTTTACTGGCCCTCTTCCGAACACACTTGGGGGGATGACGGGTATTGTAGAAATGCATTTAGCTAGTAATCAATTCAATGGCCCTATACCTGACGTTTTTAACTCCTTCCAATCGCTTGTTAATCTCAACCTTAAGAACAATTCATTTTCGGGCTCCATTCCTCCTTCTATTGGAGATGCAGCTAACTTGCAATTCATTGAACTTCAAAATAATGAATTAACAGGAACCATTCCGATGTCTATTTCAAGACCGAATCTTCTTCGACAAATCTACTTGAATGGGAATAACTTGGATGGCCCTTTACCTTCTGATTTAGGAAATGCCACCAATTTAGAAGGACTTTACTTACATAACAACCAGATTACAGGCAACTTACCTTCATCTTTAGGCCAGTTGACTAAACTTAAGATTCTTGATTTTTCTAACAATCAATTGGACGGTAGCTTACCTGCTTCTTGGGGAGCGATGTCTGATGTCTTACATATTTATCTCCAAAACAACCAATTACAAGGTGATATTCCGCCTACTTTCGCCAATCTAGGAAATTTTCCTAGCCTACTAGAGCTAAAACTAGAAAATAATGAATTGGATGGTGATCTCCCTGCTAATTTCAGCAATTTGACTACCCTTAAAAAACTTCAATTAAACAACAACCTTTTTACAGGAACTGTACCAGCGGATTGGGGACAACTTACGAACATGGAAACCTTGTTGCTGAATGACAACAACTTGGTAGGTGCTGTTCCTCCCCAAACGGCTAATATGACCAGTCTCCGATATTTGGATTTGAGCAATAATGCGCTAGTCGATTTGCCTAATTTATCAACGTTAAACAATTTAGTTTCGCTCTATGTAGGGAATAATAAATTGACGTTTGAAGACTTAGAGCCTAATGTTGGCGTACCTTCTAGTAATTTTGGGTACGCTCCTCAAGCTACCGTGAATATCGCTTACACCATAAATACTTCTATTGGCGCTTCGGAGAGTTTGATTGCGCTTGTAGGAGGTAGTGATAATGTCTATCAGTGGCAAAAAGATGGCGCAGACATCAATGATGAAATCGAATCTTTGCTGCTCTTAGAGCCTATCAATTCCCTAAGTGGTGGTACGTACGTTTGTGCAGTGACGAATAAAACGGTAGAAAATCTTACCATTTATAGAAAGCCAATTGAAGTGGTCGTGGATAATCCTTTACCTGTAGAACTCCTTAATTTTGAGGCTAAAGTGGTAAGAATGGACGTGGCTTTAACTTGGGTTACCCAAATGGAGAACGAAAATGCTTACTTCAAAATAGAACGCTCACAAGATGGCATCAACTTCGAACCTATAACGACGGTCTTGGGAAGAGGTACGACCGAAGAAGAAACCTACTACACACATATTGATGAAGAGCCTTATTTCGGGGTATCTTATTATCGTCTTCGCCAAGTAGATTACGACGGTACTTCAACACTTTCTGAAGTCATCAGCGTTGAAGTAGAAGAGTTTTATATCGACCGCTTATTCCCGAATCCTGTTCTAGCAGGTCAGGAATTAACGGTACGCAGCAATATCTCTGGCAATATTCGAGTATCTATCGTCGATCTGAATGGGCTAGAAGTTCTTCAAACGGAATTCCGTAACCAAAATACATTTCAAGAGCTTCAACTTTCAACGGAGAATGTTGTTCCTGGCTTTTACTTTATTGTCCTAGACAATAATTTCAAGCGAATCGTTAGGAAAGTCTCTATTTTATAATGGAATAAAACCAAGTGCCTAATAGTTTTCGACGCCTATAGCTTGAAAACTTAAAATATTTGAGCCCACTCCGAAAAGGCTCTTCTTCAAAATATGATGTAAGATTTAAGAAGTATGAT
>JAHDHB010000540.1 GCA_020631545.1 Saprospiraceae bacterium
ATCGTAGACAATTTGGTCCAGAAAACGAACCCGAAACCTTATTATTAGATTATCCTACCCACCAAAAACGGCTCATGCCCTTGTTGGCGACTACTTACGCCCTAGATTTTGCCTTGAAATACAGCCTAAAACGCTTCGAGAAGGTAACGGAAGAAGATAGCCGTGAAGTAGAAACCCTCGCAGCAGCACTAAAGTCCTACGCGACTTGGTTTACCACCAAAACCTTGCAAGAATGCAGAGAAGCTTGTGGAGGAAAAGGCTATCTGGCCGAAAATCGTTTAGCTGATCTTAAGGCGGATACGGATATTTTTACGACCTTTGAGGGCGATAATACTGTTTTGATGCAGCTAGTCGCTAAAGGTTTGTTAACCAAGTTGAAAAAAGAGTTTAGTGATACCAATTTTTGGGGTATTTTGAAGCTCATTTCTAGTGATGTCCTAGAATCCATTGCCAGTTTTGGGCATGAAAATATTCAGGATGAAAAGCATATTTGCAATGGCGACCACCAAATTGAAGAGTTCAAGCATCGCGAAAAAACGATTCTTAAAACCGTTGCTTCCCGTTTAACCAAACTCATCAAAAGGCGTGGAATGGCTCCCGCAGATGCTTTCAATAGAGTCCAAATCCAAATGGTAGAGCTCGCACACGCTCACGCAGAACGCTTGATTCTAGAACAATTTGTGGCAACTGTAAAAGGAATTGAAGACAAAGACTTACAGAAAACCATGAAAAAGCTATGCGACCTCTTCGCCCTATCCATTTTCGAAAAACACAAGGGCTGGTACTTGGAAACAGGCCATATGACACCACCCAAAACGAAGATAATTAGACGCTTATACGAAAAGCTATGCCTAAGCGTTCGGAATGATGCCGCCTTCTTAGTTAATGCATTCGCCATTCCCGACCAATGCCTAGCAGCCCCCATAGCGCTAAAAAAAGAGCTGTAACGTTGGCTTCAGCCGACAAGTTGCGTTCAAGGTACGAACAAAACAACTCAAAGTCCTATACTATGTGCTTCCATTTTGTTGTTTTTTAAGCACGAAATTTCAAGTAGAGGCTTTGAACTACAGATCGTTGCGAAGGTCTTTTTGACCGTTTTTTCGAAGAATAAAAGTAGACGCAACTCACGCTCAATTCTCGCTAAAACGGTAACTCGTAATTCGTCATTCCTAATTCTTAACTAATGGCGTAGCCATCTTATGTCTTTTCAAGCGCAGCGAAGAAAATTACTAACTACTAACTCTTAACTAAAAACTCTCAACTAACAACCATGTCTATTTCATCCAATCTGACCTATTTCAATGGAAAACCCGTTGTTGACTTTAACACCAAAAGCGGCATTGAATCAACCACTCAAGTCTATCGAATCCGTACCGATTATGATAAAGAAGATGGGCCCATCGAAGATTTGATAGATACCTTCTGCGCCCATCCCAAAGCAGCAGAAGTCACCGAACTCGTTATCGGTATTTGGGATTTTGAAGGAGACAGCTCCGCTTCGACCATAGCAAAACTCCTTGAAAACAAGGATAAACTACCCAACCTTCAATACCTAATGTTCGGAGACATTACCTATGAAGAAAATGAAATGAGCTGGATTGAGCAAGGAGATATGACGCCTTTGTTGAATGCCTTCCCAAAACTCCAACGATTTCAAGTAAGAGGAGGAAACGGTCTAGGATTTTCCAACCTAAGCCATAAAAATCTAACCTCTTTAATCGTAGAAACAGGTGGCTTAAGCAGCTCCGCCGTAAAGCAAATCCTAGCAGCCGACTTACCCAATTTAGAGCATTTAGAACTGTGGCTAGGCGTAGAAGATTACGGTTTTGACGGCTCTGTAGCCGATTATAAAGAATTGTTAGACGGCAAGTTATTTCCAAAGCTAAAATACCTCGGCCTCTCCAATAGTGGCATAGTTGATGACATTGCGGTAGCCCTAAAAGGTGCGCCCATCCTAGAAAGAATCAGTGTCCTAGACCTCTCCAAAGGAACCATGACAGATGTAGGAGGCCAAGCCTTACTAGACAACCCCGCCTTAAAAAAGCTAGACTTCATCAACTGCTACCACCATTTCATGACCGATGGAATGATGGAAAAACTTCAAGCCGCTTTTCCAGAAAAAATCGACGTCAGCGGAAAAGAAGATTCTGACGATGATTGGCGATTTGTGGAGGTGTCGGAGTAAAGCAACCTTTTTCTAAGGACCAATTAGTTATCTGTGAGTTTTTGAGCCTAGAGGTAACTGGTTGGTTATCAGGTTTGTGTTGGTTTTTTTTGCGAAACAGATTGAATTGTTGATTTGGTGCTAAGCAATTTAAATTCCTGTAAAGATATGAGTCAATTAGATTTATTTGGAAACAGTCCTTCTGCAATGCCCTCAAACTCCTTTGAAGAGCATAAAAAGATTCCTAATGGCGAATACCTTTATGTGCCTAATTTTTTCCCGAAACATGAAAGCGATGCTTATTTCAAGACCCTATTGAATGAAATTCAATGGAAGCAAGAAGGAATGAAAATGTATGGCAAGTACGTCCAATTTCCTCGTCTGATGGCTTGGTATGGGAGCAGTGGTAAGCGTTATTCTTTTTTCGGACTTACCTTTAATCCTGAAGAATGGACAAAGGAATTATTAGCCATAAAAAATGCCATCGAAGCAAAGGCAAATCTTGACTTTAACAGCGTTCTACTCAACCTCTATCGAAGTGGTTCAGATTCCATGTCTTGGCATCAGGATAATGAACGAGAGCTAGGCCGAAACCCTGTAATCGCTTCCGTAAGTTTTGGTGGAAAACGAAATTTCCAACTTAGACACAAAACCACTAAACAAAAAATAAATATAGAACTTACCCATGGTAGTTTGCTGATTATGCTAGGAGAAACACAGCATTTCTGGCAACATCAGATTCCAAAAACAAAACGAAAAGTAAAACCTCGAATTAATTTAACGTTTAGAGTGATTAAGTAGAAGGATAATAGAATCATCGTCAGCCGTCCCCTCCCCAAAAAAAAGCCCCAAAAAACAAACAAACATCCCTCATATTCCTTAATTTAGCAAATTAGAAATCAAATTGATATGGTCGAATTTATTTTGAATGATAGGCTGGAGCAATGTGAGGAACCCACAGGAACCACTTTGCTAGATTATATTCGCTATCATAAGAGTTTAGTTGGAACAAAAATAGGTTGTCGGGAGGGCGATTGTGGCGCTTGCATGGTGCTCGTTGGCGAGTTGCGAAATGGGCGGATGCACTACGAATCAATGACGTCCTGCCTAACGCCGGTAGGAAATGTACTCGGCAAACACGTCGTGACAATAGAAGGATTGAATGTGAAAGGCTTGACGCCTGTACAACAAGCTATTGTAGATGAAGGGGGGACACAATGCGGATTTTGTACGGTTGGTTTTGCCGTATCGTTGCACGGCTATTGCCTAAGCAAAAAACCAGCAACTTATGAAAATGCTATAGCTGCCATAGACGGCAACATCTGTCGTTGTACAGGTTATAAGTCCTTAGAACGTGCCGCAGCTCGTATCGCCAAATTGCTGGTAGAACGCGATGAAGATCAACCTATTAGTTGGCTGGTCGAACAGGGTTTTCTACCTGAATATTTTAAAGGGATTACGCGGTGGGTCGAGCATATACATGAAGTACGAATGCATGAACAATTCTTACCGATGGAAGACACTATTTTAGTCGGAGGAGGTACCGATCTTTATGTACAGCGTCCAGAAGAAATGACGAAGGACTTCGTAGAGCATATTGTCCAGATTTATGGAGAAAACACCATCACGCGAAAAGACAATACCATTTATATGGGTAGGACAACTACCGCAGAAGACCTGCAAAGTTCTCCTGAGATGCAAGCGCTTTTTCCTAATTTGAGAGCGCATATCAAACTCGTTTCCTCCACCCCCATTCGAAACATGGGAACCATAGCAGGGAATTTCGTAAATGCTTCACCTATAGGGGATTTGACTGCTTTTTTTCTAGCCCTAGACAGCTCCATCCTCTTGAAGAAAGATGATAAAGAGCGCACGATCAAGTTGAAAGACTTCTACCGTGGTTACAAACAAATCGATAAAGCAAGAGGTGAAGTGATTGAAACCATTTTCTTCGAAGTCCCTCCGCCAGGCAGTCATTTTAATTTCGAAAAAGTCTGCAAACGGAAGTATTTAGATATTGCCACCGTCAATACAGGTATTTCGATTCAAGTCAAGGAAGGGCAGATTCTAGGCGCACATGTATCCATAGGGGGCACCGGCCCAATCCCAACTTACTTGCACAAAACTTCTGCTTTCCTAGCAGGGAAGCCTATCTCTGTCGAAACGATGGAGGCAGCTAATGAAATATTGCAAAGCGAAATCACCCCCATTTCTGATGTAAGAGGCAGTGCAGCGTACAAGCGTTTACTAGCGCGTCAACTGTTTTACGCTCATTTCCACACGCTATTCCCCGAATTATTTTAGCCACAAAGAAACACAAAGATTTATACACCAAAACCTTTGTGTTCTTTGTGGCAATTACCAAGAATACAACCAATGAAAAATATAGATTCCTACACCCACGTCCGAGGAGAATCCATCTACGTAGAC
>JAHDHB010000541.1 GCA_020631545.1 Saprospiraceae bacterium
ACCATCATAAGCAAAACCAAGGAGAGGAGAATGTTTGGTGGAATCAATGGCATACAAACCATCAGCGTCATACATATTGCAAATCGTAGAAACTACGTTTAAATCCAACTTAAAAGCTGATGGATTTTGGTGATGGTGATAGTTGGACATGGCTGGATGGCCTTTTGAACAATCAAATCCTGCTCTTTCAGCAGGAATGGCATCTCTATTCCAGTCCGTACTTGCCATTGGCCCACCTGGGCAAGGAGGATTACCCGGACCACCGCATATATTGTTGGTACTAGGATTCCAACCCACTCCATCACGATAATCGAAAAGCGCTACGCCATTGATAAAAACGCCGATGTTGCCTCCATTAGTGGATATAGGCGTACCCATATTTTGCTGAGGATTTAAAGGAAGGCGGAAAATCGAATTTTGATTTCCTGCTTGAGATGGATTTCCGTCTAAAAATGGCCCTGTGGGGTAAGCTGGAATGCCTGTGGCCGTTACATACACATAATCGTTAGAGTATTCCACTTTTTGGCAATTCACTAAGATGCCGTTGTCTATGGCCGTTGAATTGCCTGACATATAATAGCTTCCTGTTTCTGTGGTGTTTTGTAGCCAAAAGACGATAGCAGGGCTAAGTTGGGCATAACTAAGACTAGTAAAAGTTAAAAAGCTTGCTAAAATGAAGAATTGCTTCATGTTCCTTGTTTTTGATTAGTTTGTACAGTTATTCTTGTATAATGTACTTAGACGAGGAAAAACTAAGAATCCTTCGGAGAGGAGAAATAATATTTTGAGTTTACTCCGAAAAGTAGGAATTAATGAAAACATACGATTTAGGATGTATGAAGTTATCCCTGCGTAAATTATTGCTTGCTAGCAAACAATAAACATCATACTTCTTAGATCTTACATCGTATTTTTAAGAGGAGCCTTTTCGGAGTGGCCTCATATTTTAGTTTTTTCAAGAATTTACAAGGGCTAAGCTCTATCCTCATTTCCATTCAAAAACAACAGGAGCATTCACGGGCTGATAGGCCAAATTTAAGCAGCTAGCATTAACATACGTCGTTTCTCCCCGCTCATACATGCCATAGGCCTCGTGGATATGCCCAAAAATGTGATAACGAGGTTGTATTTTTTGAATAATTTCTAGTAAATCTTGACAACCAGCGGAATCTCCTCTCGCTGTTCGGTCACCTATACCGGCAG
This sequence comes from Saprospiraceae bacterium, assembly GCA_020631545.1. Lineage (GTDB taxonomy): Bacteria > Bacteroidota > Bacteroidia > Chitinophagales > Saprospiraceae > JAHDHB01. Next base: position 1,204 of record JAHDHB010000541.1, read on the forward strand.
GAGGGCCGTGGGTAATGATAATATCGATATCGTCAGGTATCAATTCCCAATATTTACGGATTTTTTCACCACGACTTCGATTAAATGCCCAATCATAGAACCAAGGAGTAATTGGTGAGCCCCAAAGTTTTATCCCTTCGATTTCTATCGAATCATCTTCTAGATAAATAATCTGCTCATTCAATAATTCCTTGAAAATTTCGGGATGGTATTCTAGTAGAAAGTCATGATTTCCTCCTATAAATACCTTGTGTTTATGGGGTAATCCTGTAAACCAATCAATAAATTGCTTGACTTGTTTCTTGTGTCCTCTACTAGAAATATCTCCTGCGTGAATCAATATATCTCCTTCAGGAATATCAATGCTCTTATGCTGTCCATGGGTATCCGATATGGCGACAATTTTCATGTGTGAAAGAATTAGAAATTACGAGTGAGGAATGACGAATTAGGAATTACGAGTGACGAGTGACGAGTGTTTTTGGCGAAATTTGGTAGAGGAATCCTAGCGGATTCCCTAGAGAATGGGATAGCCATCGAGGTTCTAGAGCAAGGAGTATCAACTCCTTAGTTCGTCTCGATGGCTATCTCGGAATGCCTATTTTCTACACCAATTAATAGCCATTGTAGGTGTCTTCAGGGGAAGGAGAGCGTTTTTTAAATAAGCCCGTAAATCCAAAGAAACTTCCACAAACACCACCTAGAATATGGGCAAATTGGGAGACATTATCCATATTAATGCTCTGCATCACTTCTTTTCCTACAAACAATAAGGCTACAAGAATAAAGGTCAAAGGAATTTGTCCTTCTCGAACATTGGTAAAGGAAACCAAAACGATAAACATAAAAACAATTCCACTAGCGCCCCAAAGTCCGGTATTGAATAAGAATATGTTCAATAATGCCGTAAATAAGGCCGTAGCTAATATCATGATTAGCAAGTTGTTGCTCCCGTATTTTTCTTCAATGATAGGGCCTAGAAGAAGGATGAACGTCATGTTCCCCATCAAATGCTCAATGCTCGCATGACCGAGGATGTAGGAGAACATCGTGAAATAGTGGAGTGGATTTCCCGTATCTAAGTAAGGAGAAAGAGAAATGAAAGGCGTAAAAGCTTCTGCCATAAATTGATTGCCGAAAAAGACAACCGTGCAAAGCAAAGCATAAGTCAGTACTATCGGGGAGTTATATCGGATTCCTAAAGCCATATGTTTTTATAGTTTGTAAGGTTAATTTTAGTTGATCTTCTTTTCCAAAAATAACAGCTTTTCGCTAAAACTCAACTTTTTTTAGAGGAAACAACATTTTTTTAAGATAATGGAGGGTGTGTGTGGGTTTGGGGCTGTAGGGTGGGAGTGATTTGCATACGCTATCCTAGAATGTTGTTTTAAAAAATCAAAACGCCAAAACCGATATGAAACTGTAGCCAGTTGTACCGCTGTAAGCGTGAAGAAACCCCTCTTTTAAAAGACAAGTCATTTGCTCTAGCTGCCAATGCTTCATCATAAACATCATCCGTATAGTCTGTATAGTAACCTTGTCTACCTAAATTTGACCATACCTGATGGATTCGAGTTAAGACAAGTCCAAATGTTCCTCCATAAGTAAAGGTTATTCGGTCGTACCAGATATGACGGTTGGCCATTCCCAAATTAAAGATTAAATCACTAGAGGTATTATTAACTCCTTCAGGAAAAATAGGTGATTCCGTATTTTGGTGGTCTGTGGTCCAAAATCGTAAGGCCGTTCCTTTACTTTGAAGATATTGAAAACCTAAATTGAAGTGAGGGCCTATAGGGGCTAATGCATGATTTTTCATCCGACGGTGAAAGCTCATACCTGCTTCTATCCCCTTGACTTGGAGCTTGTAATATACTTCACGCCGAATAGGAAATTCAGCAGTCATCGTTTTTCCATCAAATACTTGATCATGTACCATGCCTGTTTTAAAGAAGTCGATTCCTAGAAAAGCTGTTTTGCGTCGACTCACAACATAGTTCAGCTTTATTCGGTGTCTCAATTTTCGTCCAATGGCATTATGAGCTTCCGAATTGACCTTGTCAAGGTCAAGAAAGAAGAAATCGGGTAAATATTTTAGGTCGTACTCCGCAAAAAAATGCTTGCCCTGATAGCCTCCTGGAGCTTGGGCCATGGAGAAGAGGGGAAAGAAAAAGAGTGGTAGAACCAGCCATGAATATCTAGGAACCAATGTCATTTCTTTTTGTTTTTTGGCGCCGATTTTATTTGAAAAAAAGCATCGTAAGCTTGTGTATTTAATAAGGCTTTGTAATCTTGGAGCTCTATAAACTCATATTTTATCATGGAATATCGACCAGTAGTTACGTCATACAAGGCACAGAAATACAACATGTCATATTTCCCTTTTGCTAGGCTATAAATACTAAAAGGAAGAAGTGGAGGTAGCATGATACTATAGCCAAGTGCCAAGGCGGCATTAAGATTGGCTTTACGCAGCGAAATTACCCCTGTCCAAACAAAATAATTAGTGTTGTATTTTTTTGCTAATGCATTGATATCGGCTTGTCGATAGCCTGGCATCATCAACTCATCAAATTCCGTTTGCTCTGAAAGCCATTCATTCAATAAGATAATATCATTGAGTTCTTCTACATCTTCTTTTTCCAAAGCTGCTTTACTTAGGAGAACAGCATCAAGATCCGCATAAGCTGCATTTTTTTGGAGTATTCCTAGAAAATCCCCTTGGATTATTTCGGTTTTTTCATATAAAATTTTATTGTTTTTCCTGAGATCCATTTTTAGGTAAAACGGGTCAACAAGGACAACTCGATCAATCCCTAAACGATAACCTCTTTTCATCTGTCTGAGATTGCTCTTTCTTAACTCTTTACGGCCTTCCTTGGAGTCAAAGAAACGTTCACGTTCCAAATCTCTTTTCCGAGCGGCTAGTGCTTCTTCAAAATGCTTGACAAAAGAGGTGTCTTTAAGAAATCCTCCAAAAGCAAATTTAGCAAAAGACTCCTTTCCTGTTGTAGCAGAGGTATCTGATTTTTCTATGGGATTTTCAATAGAAAAATAGTCTAGACTTTCAAAATGATGTACCGCAAGTTCATGAAAACTATCTTTTAAAATTAGTTGGAGTTCTTCATCCTCAGGATTTTCCTTCAAGAGGTTCCAGCTAAAGTGTACCGCCAAGACGTTTAACTCTTCGGATGTAAGCTTGCTGAACAACTTATATACTTGTTGGATTTCGCCTTGGATTTTGTCTGCTTTAGGTATCGCTTTACCTCCATTTTTAAATTTGCTTAGGCCATAAAGCGATTTGGCAATGATTTTTTTCAAGTAAAAGCTATTTTTATCTTCTTGTAAAAGAAGATAAGCAGCATAAATAGCACGTTGGTATTCATGG
>JAHDHB010000542.1 GCA_020631545.1 Saprospiraceae bacterium
GTGAGAATAGTCTCTCTACGCTCTACTTTCTACCCTCTACTTGGTTCTGGCTTTGGCAGCTTAAGATTTAAGAAGTACGATGTTTATTATTTACTAGCAAATAATAATTTATGTGATGAGATTTTCATACCTCTTACATCATAAATCGTGTTTTTTCAATAATTCCTACTTTTTGGAGTAGACTCAAGACTTAATTTCTTATTTCATACATCATATTTCATACATCTTAGTTTTTTATCCTTAATTTTGCGCCAGAAAACAGGCCGCAAGGTTAAGATATTTTTCTTGTAGCTTCATACTTTCAAATAGAACAAAAACAAAGGAACCTTATGTCTAACGGATTACTCAAAGGCAAAAAAGGCATCATTTTCGGTGCATTGGATGAAAAATCATTGGCTTGGAAAGTAGCAGAACGTGCTGTAGAAGAGGGCGCTACCATTACTTTGACGAATGCTCCTGTAGCGATGCGCTTCGGAAAAATTAAAGAATTGGGTGAAAAACTCAATGCGGAGGTTATTCCTGCGGACGCAACGAATATGGAGGATTTAGAAAATCTTTTTGATAAATCAATGGAAGCTCTTGGGGGTAAGGTGGATTTTGTTCTACATTCCATCGGTATGTCGCTTAATGTGCGGAAAAAACGAGAATATACCAACCTCAAGTACGAGTGGATGCAAAAAACTTTGGATATTTCAGCGCTTTCTTTCCATCGCGTACTTCAAGTAGCTTACCAAAAAGATGCTATAAATGACTGGGGCTCTGTGCTTGCGCTTTCTTATATCGCAGCGCAACGTACCTTTCCTCAATACAACGAAATGGCAGAGTCTAAAGCCTTACTAGAGTCTATTGCTAGAAGTTTTGGCTATCATTATGGTGATGCCAAGAAAGTACGAGTAAATACCATCTCCCAATCGCCTACTAAAACAACTGCTGGTGGTGGTGTAAAAGGATTTGACACTTTTTTCAACTATGCAGACAAAATGTCACCACTAGGCAATGCTTCTGCTGATGATTGTGCCAATTATTGTATTACTTTATTCTCTGATTTTACACGTTACGTCACCATGCAAAACCTCTTTCATGATGGTGGTTTCTCTTCTATGGGAATGAATGCTGCGGTGTTGGAAGGAATGGAAGAATGATTGAGGGCTGTCCGCAAAGGCGCTTTTTCAAAAGAGAACGTATGATTTAAGAAGTATGAATTTTAATATTTGCTCGTAAATATTATTTGTGCTTTAAGGGATTTATATGTCTTGTATGCAACGATTATTCAAGGAAGTCTATAAGCAGAATTCTAGTAGTCTGTTTATAGGCTTTTTTATTTTGTCGGCTGCTTGCCTGATAATTTGATGAAAAATGAGTAAATTGAGGTAGTATACTGACCTAGCCGCTCGAAAAACTCAAACTGTGATGGAATTCGCAAGCAGCAAAAAACTCGACATGGTACGTTTGAGGGGGCTGCTTTGAGGGATAGCTGAACGTGCTACGTCTATACTGTGGCAGAAGGTTTAAACAAGTACTTGAAATAATTGTATTTAAGAGAAAACGCAGTGCGAGAGTATTCCCGCTATTCCATTGCCACACAAGCACCGCGATTCTATAGCCTGCTACTTTCTTAGTAGTAGTGGAAGACCCGTTTGTACTTTTCAAGCGCAGCATCGATAACTTTTAGATTCTTAATTTGTAGATGAACTTTCTTTTTTCTACTAACTCTTGACCGAAATGATGAAGCCATTTTTCTTATCCAGCCTACTATTTTTACCCCTATTCTTATTTGCACAGTTTGAAGCTTCGATGCTTTTTCATTGGGATGATCCTTCTATCCCAGGTACTAATGCCTACGATAATGCTTATAATGATGTATGGGGTGTTGTAGTAGATGGTCGTGAATTTGCGGTCATTGGTTCTACTCAAGGTGTACATTTTATTGATGTGACCGACCCTGCGAATGCAACGGTATTAGACCATGCCTTTGTACCTGGAGCCGATGCCGGCGCTCATCTCATCCATCGTGATATTAAGTCATATGGTTGCTACTTGTATGCGGTAGCGGATGAAGGGAGTAGTAGCTTACAGATTATAGATTACTCCTTCTTACCAGACTCTGTATCTGTGGTGTATGATTCATCGGAAGAGATCGTCCAAGCACATAACGTCTTTATCGACGAAGAGAATGCACGAATGTATGCCGTGACTTTAAACGATCCTAACGGTTTTTTCCCTTTACGAGTTTTTTCCTTGGAAAACCCTGAGCAGCCTGTACCATTAGGAGATTGGGGACAAGGTATAGTAGGCCATGTCCATGATGCTTATGTAAGGGATAATATTGGCTACTTGAATTGTGGAGGGGATGGCTTTTACATAGTCGATTTTAAAGACATGAGTAATCCTACTATTTTAGGCTCACTCACCACTTATCCTCAACAAGGTTACAATCATTCAGGTTGGTTGAGCAATGACGGTGCTTATTATTATATGGCAGATGAAACGAATAACAAGGACATTAAAGTTCTTGATGTATCCGAGTTTTTTAATATTCGAGTCGTAGAGACGATCAATAGTGGAAATACAGTTCGTCATATACCGCATAATCAACTCGTAAGAGGGAATTACATGTATTCTTCCTACTATCATGATGGCATACAGGTATTTGATATTACCGATCCTGCCCAGCCCGTTCGTTATGCTTATTATGATACTTATCCTACAGAAGTTACGACTGGATATTTTGGTGCTTGGGGCGTTTACCCTTTCCTTCCTTCTGGAAATATCCTTGTCTCTGATATGCAATCAGGGTTGTATGTGCTTGGAAAGGTTGATATGTCCATTACGCCAAGCTCATCTTCCGATTTTTCGGCGCTTAGTCAGTGCGGTATGCTTTCTTCCTTGCATTCTCCTCCTTCTGCCAATTTTTCAGTAGCTGTTTTTCCTCAACCTATTGAAGAACAGTTTACCGTTGAATTTAACACAAAAAACACCGAGGATGTGCAGCTTTCTCTTTTCGATCTAACAGGAAGAATTGTCGAAAAATGGTCAGAAAAAAGAATTCCACAAGGTGAATTTACCTTGAATTTATCAATAAAGGAGGACTTGGCTCAAGGTGTTTATTTCCTACGAATACTAGGCGAGAGCGGAGAGCTCACGCATAAGATTATTAAATAATAATACTATTGAAAATAGAGGATTTTGCGGTAGCGTATTCTCTATTTTTATATTTTAACTAGAGTGTGTTATCTTTTGTAATACCTGTCACGTACGTTAAATTAATAATTAGCTTACTAAGAGAATTGCCGATACCTTTTACCCTGTAAACAAACAACAACTCTTTCCACTACAACATGGTTTTTGGCCTAATCCTTGATTTTATAAGGGCGAGGAAGCAGAATTCTTTTGGGGATTTCGTATTTTAATTCACCTAAGTTTAAACCTACTTTTTTGACAGTATGTTAACGTTCGAAAGAACTGAATGCCTTGGTGAGGTTTATTTTAATTCGTTCTCTATTTCTTTTATTATAGTGCCCAAACACCATGAAAATTATGTATAGATTCTTGTTTTTTATCTGTTTTTTAATTGTCTTGCCGCTTGGAGTTCAAGCGCAATTTGGACAAGGAGGGAATAAGATGATTGAAAAACTAAAACAAACTGAAACGCTTGTAGTACTAGGCTACGATGATGAATACAATGAAGCTATTCAAGAAGCCTTTAACAATCATTGGACTTTCACAAAATTTAAATTTATTCCTGGAACACACTATAAAAGGTATTGTAAGGATCCACAATATTCCTTTGTTATGATTTTTACCATTCGAGAATGGCAAGTAAAAAATGAGCAGTATGATGATGTAGGAATTGTACTTGGAGGAAATTGTAACACAGGGCCTTACGATATGATTACCTATGCTAATATGGATGTGTATTCTCCATCCTATTATCGCTTAGAATGCAAACGTGCTGTGCAGTTTATGCAAAACTATTTGGAAATGGGCATGGAACGAAAAATGCCTAGGGATAATATTGACCAAACCGTAGAGATGTACAATGAGCGACATGAGAAAATGGCAGAAAAGGAACTGGTTCTTTGTCCCGAAGATATTATCGAAAAACATGCTAACATAGAAACTATAAAAAAATACTATACTCATCCAGTAAGAATGGACTCGCAGTTTCAGGTAGACCGCAATGTTTGGCGGGATGCGGAAAACTATCTGTACACTGTTTTTCTATATGATGTAAACGGTTTTACTTATCGATGCGTTGTTGATGCAAAAGGGAATGACATCCTTTTTATGATGCCGACTGAAAACCACGAAGCATATTTGATGGGGCCTCGGTCACTCAAACGTATGAACAACTTGAAATTCGGTGATAAAATCGGTGATTTCATTAAAGGCATTTAACGTAAGGCGTAGACCTCCATCTACTCCAACACAATGCCCCCCGCATTTACCCAATTTTTACTCCTTTTCTTAGGAAAACAGGAGAAAGCAACCAAGAGGTGGCCTTGAAAAAGGCTGCCTCTTTTTGTTGTGTGCCCAGCATGATTATAAACTAGGTGGTGTAAGTCCACTACACG